>DATNAC010000091.1:0-3890 GCA_035573035.1 Terriglobales bacterium | reverse complement strand
GGTGCCGTCGGCCCCGGAGAACGAGCACAGCCTGATGATGCGTGTCAGCCGCGCTGCGAAGCGGATCGGAAAGACCGCGGACTCGTGGGCCGTCGATGGAATCGTCTACTTCAAGGTGGCGTAGGCCTTCACCGTAAACGGTGCGTCATACGACAGTAGTCTGCCCGTAAGGAAGCGCGCGCGCGAGCAGGCAGCCCACCCCCAAGCCGCCAGCCAGGCCCCACCCGCGCCACCCCTCAAACCTAATGCCCGCACTTGATACCATGCCAGGGTGACCAATCCCACCCCGGACGACCGCCCGGCCAACGACGAGGCCGAGCCGCTCAACGTCGCGCCCCGCCGCCGCGCGGTCAGCGTCCAGGAAGGCGGCCTGGAAGCCGGCCCACGCGAAAAGCGCACAGGCTGCCTGCTGCTCGGCGCTACGCTCGGCATCGTTGTCGGCCTTGGCTTTGCCTTTTATGGCCTCAAACCCATCCTCAAACACTTCTACGGCGAAAAAACAGTCGCCGTGGGGCAGGCCTACACCGGGGACGCAAAAAACATCCGCGTCACCTACAACGGCGTCGCACCGGACCCGGCACTCGGCGGCTTCGCCCACGCCGACCCCTCCAGCTACTACGTCACGCTCGCCATCACCACCGACAAGACATGGTCCCCCAAAGTCTCGGATTTCTCGGTGCAGTTTGCAGGCGTCGGCAATTGGCCCCAGGCAGTCGAAGCGCCCGGCGCCGCCGCAGCCGACACCCTCGCCTTCGAACTCGGCAAGCCACGAATCCTCGAACTGCGCTTCCCTCGGCCAACCGAAAAGCCCGGCGCCGTCGCCACCTACTTCCACATCAGCGCACCCCGCGTCCGCATCGCCTTGCCGCAGCCATGACAACCAACGATGCCGCGACGCCGCAAAAAACCCTCGCCCACCTGCTCGCGCCGGGCTTGCGGCTGGTCTTCATCGGTTACAACCCCGCCATCTTCTCCGCCGAAGCCGGGCACTACTACGCCCGGCCCGGCAACATGTTCTGGCGACATCTCAGCGCCAGCGGACTCGCCGGCCGCACCGTCGGCCCCACCGACGACGCGCTCCTCCTCACCGAGGCCGCCATCGGCTTTACCGACCTCTGTTGCCGTCCCACCGTCCGCGCCAGTGAACTGACTCGCGACGAGATTGCCGCGGGCGCCCAACGCCTCCACGCCGAACTCGAAGAGCACCAGCCCCGCGTCGCCCTCTTCAGTGGCCGAGGCATCTACCAGCTCTTCGGCCGGCATGCCCTCGGATTGCCCCCGCGCGACCTCGCAACCCGTTCCTACGGCCCCCAACCTGAGCGCATCGGGGCCACCGTCCCGTGGGTCATCCCAAGCTCCAGCGGCCTTGCCAGCAAGTGGCACCGCGAGCGCCTCGAATGGCTTTGCCGGCTCGCAGCGGAACTCCCACCAGACCCCGCCTAGTAGCCTCTCTTGAAACGGGGGCTCTCCTCGGCCGCAAGGTGCCGCTCATACGCGCCCAGCAGCGACAGCAGCACCCCCTCCATCCGCGCCCGGCTCCACTGCCCGTTGCGCCGTTCCAGCCCGGCCCCCGACAAGGTTGCACCCGCACCATCCGACGCCACCGAAACCGAAATACCCCAGCTCGGCCCGGGTGCGCGCCGCCGGTCATGAAGCACGAACACCGCGCTAAAACGGGGTTCGACCATCACAGCGAACCCAAGCTCGACTTCTCGATGGTCGGGCGGCGCTTCCGGACACGGGCTGAGCGAGATGCTGACTGCCCCGCCGTAAACCGTACGGATTTCCTCGACGGCCTCCTCCGCCCAACCATGCATCGCCTGGATCAGCCGAAGCTGGGAAGCGTAATCGTGCAGCCCTGCGATGCTTCGCAGCTGCCGTCGTTCCTCCCACGACTCTCGCAGCGCCTGGACCCGGCCGACAAACGGTTCGCTATGCATCGCTAGCCAGGCTCCCGGCCACGGCGAGCTACTCACCGGCAATACCGGTCAGCCCAGCGCTCGCCAACCCGATGAACGCTAAACGAGTTCCGTTTCGTGCCCGTTACGCCGCGGTTTCGCCCATGTTGCCGCCGCATGACGTTCCCGTTTCGGCGCCGCCGAGCCCGCCGCGCAGCGTCAGCATCCACCGCCGGCACCCGCCCGTACCCACCGCTAGGGTGCGAAATGCGCGGGCCCGTCGTACGCCAGCGCCGGCGCGACCGCACACCCAAACTCACCGACGCAGCGTGGCGGTACCGCCGGCGTCGCAGTCGGCGATGGTGTCGGTGACGCCGTCGCAGTGGCCGTCGCCTGCGGTGTCGCGGTTACCGAGGGCGTTGGCGATGGCGTTGGTGTCGGCGGCAGCGGCGAACAACTGACCTGGCCGCTGTTCTGCGTACCAGGCGTTTCCAACACGCCCTTGAGCTCCGGGTGCAGTTCGTCCACGTAATGGATGATCGTCCCACTCTCCATGATCATCTTGCCCGAAAACGCGCCCGGCTCGACCACGCCCGCATCGAGCCCCGGCGGCCCGTTCAGGCCGACGCCCGCGCTATACGGGTGGTGTTCAACAGTGTCGAGATTTTGCCACTGCACCGTATCGCCGCGGTTCACCATGCAGACCTGCGGGTTGAACCCGTCAGCGTGGATCTGGATGACGTACACACCGCTGTCGGCGGCAGCACCTTGCGAACCAGAAATGAGGATCGCGGCGCCGCCAAGCAGCGCCATCGCCACCGCCGCGCCCGCCAGTAGCGGCCGGTATCTGCGTCCTGCCATGCCTCAACCCCGCTGCCCTACGCCCCGCCAAGGGCTCCCCAACCCTACCAAAGCACCGCGCTAGTCGCGAACAAGCCACTCGCCGGCGGCCCGAGTGCTCCCAAGCTCGCCCCGGGGCGTGTATCCTTCGCTCTACACGAAACATGCGGGGTGCACGCCATGCAATTCAAATACGAGCCTGATGTCGAAGCGTTCCGGGGCGAGGTCCGCGATTTCATCGCCGCAGAGTACAAACCCAACCTTGCCCGCCAGCGCGCCGCCGGTGAACGAAGCGCCGCAGAACATAAGGCCGATTACGACGCCACCATGGCGTTCCAAAAGAAACTCGCCCAACGCGACTGGCTCGCCATGGCCTGGCCGAAAGAGTACGGCGGGGGCGGCGCCAGCCACATGCGCCAGCTCGTCTACAACGAAGAAATGGCCTACGCAGGCGCCCCCGCCTACAGCATGGGCATCGCCTGGGTCGGCCCCAGCCTCATGCTCTATGGCACCGAGGAACAGAAGAAACGCTTCATTCCACGCATCACCGGCGCTGACGACTGGTGGTGCACCCTCTACAGCGAACCCGGCGCCGGCAGCGACCTCGCCGCCCTCCAGACTCGCGCCGTCAAAGACGGCGACGACTACGTCATCAACGGCCAGAAGATTTGGACCAGCGGCGGTCACCTCGCCGATTGGGGCTGGCTCGCCGCCCGCACCGACCCGGATGCCCCGAAGCACAAGGGCATCACCATGTTCATGCTCGATATGAAGTCGCCCGGCGTCACAGTGCGGCCCCTGATCAACATGGCCAACCGCGAAGGTTTCAACGAAGTCTTCTTCGAAGACGTCCGCGTGCCCGCCACCCAGGTCGTTGGCGAAGTCAATCGCGGCTGGTACCACATGGCCGTCGCCCTTGATTTCGAACGCAGCGGCATCCAGTCTTACGCTGGCGGCCGCCACACCGTAGAGCACCTCACCGAGACGGCCCGCCAACACCCCGAGCTGCTTGCCCGGCGCCCATCCGTACGCACCGAACTCGCCGACCGCGCCATCGAAGTCGGCGTCGGGACGCTCCTCGCCTATCGCGTCGCAACGATGCAGGCGCGCGGCCTCGTCCCCAACCACGAAGCCAGCGCAAGCAAGCTCTTC
>DATNAC010000090.1:0-3611 GCA_035573035.1 Terriglobales bacterium | reverse complement strand
GCCGCCTTCACCCAGGACGGGCTGTTTGCAAATTCCGAAGGCGGACTTCCGGTCTCCATCGTTGGACTCTCCGCCGCCAGCGGCCGCAGCGCCCAGGGGGCGCGCTTCGATCAGGTCACGAGTGATTACTTCACCACGACCGGCATTCCCATCGTAATGGGCCGCGCCCTGACCCTGCAGGATGCCACCGGCGCGGTCAAGAACGCGGTCATCAACACCACCATGCGCCAGAAGTTTTTTGCCGGCCGCAACCCGATCGGAATGCAGATCCGCGATCTTTATCCCGATGACGGCGGCGTGACCTACACCGTGGTGGGGGTGAGCGCCGATGCCAAGTACAACAGCCTGGACGAAACCACGCCGCCGCGCTTCTACCTGCCTTTTTTCAATGGCATTCCGGGTGATCCGGTCGGCGGCGGCACGCTAATGGTGCGTGGGGCCGGTTCCGATGCCGCAACCATCGCCGCCGTGCGGGAGGCAATCCACGGGGTGGATGCCAACGTGCGGGCGCAGGCCATCCGCCCGATCACCACCATGATCGGCCGCTCGCTCGCCACCAACGACCTGCTGGCGCGACTGAGTGGATTCTTCGGCGCGCTGGCGTTGCTGCTCGCCGCCATCGGCCTCTACGGCGTGCTCGCCTATGCCGTGGCGCGGCGCACGCCGGAGATTGGCGTGCGCATGGCGCTGGGCGCCAGCCGCGCCAACGTGATGAAGATGATCCTGGGGGAGACGGCGCTGCTGCTTGGCATTGGCATCGCGATTGGCATTCCGGCGAGCGTGGGGGCGGCCAAGGCGGTGGCGAGTCAATTGCCGCTGTTCGGTTTGCGCTACTATGATCCTGCATCGCTCGCGTGGGCCTGTCTGGCGCTGGCGCTGGTGGCGTTGGCAGCGGGCGGAGTGCCAGCCCGGCGCGCCAGCCAGGTAGATCCGCTGCGCGCATTGCGGGAGGATTAATCTGGTGAAAACCTTGGCGTTGCTCGCCGCACTCACCGCTGTCAGCTTCGGAAAGCTGCCCGACGGCCGCACCGCCAAGCTCTACACGCTCGGGCACAGCCCGGGCGTGGTGGCGAAAGTCTCCGACTTTGGCGGCGTACTGGTGTCGCTCGAGGCACCGGACCGGCACGGCACCCCGGCCGACATCGTGCTCGGCTACGACTCGGTCGCCGGCTATCTGGGCGATACGCAAACCTACTTCGGCGCACTGATTGGCCGCTACGCCAACCGCATTGCGTTCGGACATTTTTCGCTCGACGGCCACGCCTACCGCCTTGCGATCAACAATGGCAAGAACTCGTTGCACGGCGGCCACGAGGGTTTTAACCGCAAGCTATGGACGGCACGCGACGTGTCCCGTCCCGAGGTGCCCGCGCTCGAGTTGAGCTACGTGAGCGCGGACGGTGAAGAAGGATACCCGGGGCGCCTGACCGTTCACGTGGTGTACTCGATTCACGACGGCAATACGCTGCGCATTGAGTACACCGCCTCGACCGACCGCGACACCGTGGTCAACCTCACCAACCACAGCTACTTCAATCTCTCCGGCGCTGGTTCCGGCAATGTGCTGGCGACCAAGCTTCACCTGTTCGCCAGCCAGTACACTCCGATTGACGCCAACCTTATTCCGACCGGCGAGATTGCCGCGGTCGCAGGCACGCCGCTCGACTTCACGCGCCCGACGGCGATTGGCGCGCACATCGCCGATCCCAACGCGCAGCTTGGCTTCGCCCACGGCTACGACTTCAACTACGTGATTGACGGCGGCGGCAAGGGCAAGTTGGTTGAAGCCGCCGATGCCTACGACTCAGCCAGCGGCCGCGACCTCAAGGTCTACACCACCCAGCCCGGCGTGCAGCTTTACACCGGGAACTTCCTCGACGGCTCGATCCGGGGCAAGGGCGGCAAGGCGTACGTGCACCGCGGCGCCTTCTGCCTGGAGACGCAGCACTTCCCCGACTCGCCCAACCACCTCAACTTTCCCTCAACCGAACTCAAGCCCGGCCAGCGCTTTCATCAGGTCACCGAATACCGCTTCTCGGCGCACTGAGGCAGCCGTGGCGGGCGGGTGAGAGCCTGTGCGCACCAGAGCCCTGCGTCGCGCGCTACGCGCTACGCAGGGCCGAGGAGGGCGGTGGCTTCGGATTCGGCCTGGTCGAGCTGGCGCTTGAGGGTGGCGTAGCGTTCTATCGCGTCGTGGCCGATTTGCTGGTCGGCGGAATTGGTCATGGAGTAGAGGTAAGTGATCTGGGTTTGGAGCTCGGGCTGGCTGTAGCGGATGGCGGGGGTGATGAGCTTGGCGGCGAGGGCGGCGATGCGCTCGGGGGAGACTCCGGCGGGCGGGGTGCGCTGGGCACGGCGGACGCGGGCGACCAGGGCGTTGACGCGCTCGACCAGGGCGAGGACGCGCTGGTTATGGTCGAACTGCTGCTGTAGCATGGCGGTCGACACGCCGTCGGAGGTGATGCGCGGGTCTTCCTTGACGGTGAGGGGTTGGGTGGCGGTCCAGGCGCCGGCGGTGAGACGGACCTGGTAATGGCCGGGGACGGCCATGGGGCCCTGCTCGCCTTGCGCGGCGTAGCGGAGGTCCCAGGTGAAGCGGTGCATGCCGGCGGAGGCATCGAGGCGTGCGGCGGGGCCGCGGCCGAAACCACCGCGTCCGCCACGGCCGGCGCCGGCGGCGGGAGCAGCGCTGGAGTAACTGCGGACGACCTTGCCCGCTGCGTCGAGGATGTCGAGCTTGAGCGGAGAGGAGGACGCGGCCTGGAGATAGTAACCGATCATGGCGCCGGGGGCGGGATACGTGGGACCCTCGCCACCGCGGCCGCCAAAGCCGCCCCGGCCGCCGCTGCGGATGGCGGTGGGGGGCACGAAGAGATGGGCCCGGCTGGCGGCGACCTGCGGGGTGAGCTGGCGCAGGGGGCCGAGGTTGTCGAGAATCCAATCGGAGCGGCCCTGGGTGGAGAGAATGAGATCGCCGTGAGCTAATTTGATATCGGTGACGGGAGTGACGGGCAGGTTCAACTGGAACGGCTGCCAGTGGCCGCCGTTGTCGAAGGAGACGTAGATGCCGAACTCGGTGCCGGCGTAGAGCAGGCCTGGCCGCACCGGATCCTCGCGCACGACGCGGGTGGGCTCGTCACTGGCGATGCCGTTGTGGCCGTCGGTGAGGAGGGTCCAGTGGGCGCCGAAGTCGTCGGTGCGATAGAGGTAGGGAGCGAAGTCGCCGAGCAGGTAGCGATAGATGGCGGCGTAGGCGGTTGCGGCGCGGTGCGGGGAGGGTTCGATGTTTTGCACGCGACCGCCGGGGGGCAGGCCCGCGGGGGTGACGTTCTTCCAGGTCTTGCCGTTGTCGCGGGTGAGGTAAATCAAGCCGTCGTTGGAGCCGGTCCAAATCACGCCGGGCTGGACGGGCGACTCGCGAATGGAATAGAGGACGCTGTACACCTCCTCGCCGGTGGCATCGCGGGTGATGGGGGTGCCGCTGGCGGCCTGGGTGCCGGGGGGATGGGCGGTGAGGTCGGGGCTGATTTTTTGCCAGGTGACGCCGCCGTCGAGGGAGCGGTGGAGGTATTGCGAACCGTAGTAGACGATGTTGTTGTTGCTGGGCGAGA
>DATNAC010000089.1:0-30997 GCA_035573035.1 Terriglobales bacterium | reverse complement strand
GCCGCCGAGCCAGGTAACCAATCTGCAGAAGATCCCGGTACTGCCGATCTCCTATGGCGACGCCCTGCCGCTGTTGAAGGCGTTGGATGGCCCGGTCGCCCCGGCGGAGTGGCGCGGCGCGCTGCCCATCACCTATCACATCGGCGCGGGAGCGGCCACCGTGCATCTGGCGGTCAAATTCGACTGGAACAACATCGCCAACCTGTACGACGTAATCGCCACCATCCCCGGCAGCGAGTTTCCGGATCAGTGGGTGATCCGCGGCAACCATCTGGACGCCTGGGTCAATGGCGCCGACGATCCGCTTAGCGGCCAGTCCGCCTTGATCGAGGAAGCGCGCTCGCTGGGCGAACTGTTGAAGCAGGGTTGGCGCCCCAAGCGCACCATCATCTATGCCGCGTGGGACGGCGAGGAACCGTCGCTCATCGGCTCCACCGAATGGGCCGAGACCCATGCCGCCGAGCTGTCGAAGAAGGCGGTGGCGTACTTCAATAGCGATACCAACAGCAAGGGATACCTGAATCTGGGCGGCAGCCAGACGCTGCAGCACTTCCTCAACACCGTGGCTCAAGATATCACCGATCCCGAGACCGGCACCTCGGTTTGGGTAAAAGACCAGCAGCACCGGTTGCAGGCGGCGACCACGCCGCAGCAGAAGGCCACCGTGATGGACGGCCCCGACCTGCGCATCAGCGCGCTGGGTTCGGGCAGCGATTACTCCCCGTTCCTGCAACACCTGGGCATCGCCTCGGTCAACATGGGCTACGGCGGCGAAGGCGGCAGCGGCGGGGTGTACCACTCCATCTACGACGACTTCTACTGGTACACCCATTTCGCCGACACCACCTTCGTTTATGGCCGTGCGCTGGCCCAGACCATGGGCACCGCCGTCATCCGCCTGGCCGACGCCGACGTGCTGCCGCTGCAGTTCACCGGCTTCGCCGACAACCTGGAGCAGTATCAGCGCGAGGTGGAGACCGAGGCGAAGAAAACTCCGGGGGGCGGCAGTTTCGACTTCAAGCCGCTGGAGCGTGCCATTGCCAGTCTGAAGGCCGCGGCCACCGACTACGACCAGTCCATGGCGCAGGCCTCCGCCAACGGCTCGCTCTACCAGACCCCGGCGGCCGACCGGGCGGCGCTCAACGATCTGCTCTACCAGAGCGAGCGGGCGCTGCTCGATCCGAGCGGCCTGCCGATGCGCCCCTGGTATGAGCATCAGATCTACGCGCCCGGCTACTACACCGGTTACGGCGTCAAGACGCTGCCCGGAGTGCGCGAGGCGATCGAAGCCAACGACTTCAAGCTGGCGGCCAGCGAGGAAGCCGTGCTGGTGAAGGCGCTCGACGGCTTTACCTCGCG
The DNA here is from genome assembly GCA_035573035.1 of Terriglobales bacterium. Classification (GTDB taxonomy): domain Bacteria; phylum Acidobacteriota; class Terriglobia; order Terriglobales; family SCQP01; genus SCQP01. The sequence continues at coordinate 29,638 of DATNAC010000089.1, read as the reverse complement.
GATCCAAGCGGCGCGGGCGAAGTTGTGATACAAAGGAGAGCATGAAGGTTCTGGCAATAACTGTGGCAGTGACTCTGGGGGTGGTGGGGCTGGCGGCCCAGGCGCCAGGGTCGGGCGGGCAGGACAATGCGTTTTTCGCCGGTCCGGGCACTCACGGAGCCACGCTCAACGGGCAGCCGCTGCTGCCGGGAACCGCCATTCTGCAGGGCGAGACCGTCACCACCGGTGCCGGTGGGGTGGTGGTGATGGCGCCGACTCACGGCGCCGGCGGGGTGCTGGAATTGACCGGCAACGCCAGCGCCACCGTGCAGTCCGGCTCGGTGCAGGGCAATAGTTCCGATCAGTTAATGGTGAAGTCCGGCAACGCGATGGTGATGGGCAACGTTTCGGTCGTGACGCCCCAGGGGCAGACCTTCCGTTCCGCCACCGCGGGCACGAGTTATGTGATCAACGCCACCGCGGCGCAATCCAGCATGGGCGTACTCACGGGCGCGGTGAACACGTATAATCCGCGCAATAGCCCCAGCGTCACCCAGCCCCCGGCGACCACCATCCCCGCCGGCGATGCGATCCAGGTGGCCGCGAACGGCGGCCAGATCCAGATCAACAGCATCAAGATGGCGCAGGTCAACAAGCCGGCTCCCAACGCGGCGGTACCGCAAACCGTGACCGCGAGCCAAAGCCAGTAGCCAGCGCGCAGCCGTCAGTTGCCGAAGATGGCATGGCCGGTCGCCGGGTAGCGGTAGTTGGCCACCGCCGAGGCCGCGCCCAGGCTGATGTAGCCGGCCGCGACCCATCGTTCCAGCCGGTGATGTCCGGTGCGGTGGAAGATATAGATCAAGCCGATGCCGGCCGCCGCGGCCGCCGTCTCGGTGGCGATGAATTTCGGCCGGCTGTCCACGATCGAGTTGGTCAGCAACCACTCGTCCTTGCTCCGCTCGCGGAAGTACCGGGTGCTGGTGTAATCCAGCGCATGCACCGCCGCCATGCCGGCCAGCAGCGGCGTGTTCCAATGATCCCAGAAAAAATTGTGGGGCTCGTCCCCCGGTCCGTCCTCCAGCCGGAGCGCCGCCGCCGCGGGCAAGACGCCGCCGATGGCGCCATAGACCAAGCCGGAGCGGAACTGGTGCGCCCCGCGGTCGGCCGGGGCGACCCCAGCGAACGACACGGCGCGGGAACCCAACACCGCGCCCGCGGCGGCGCCGGCCGCGGCCGCGGCGAAGACCAGCAGGGGGCGATGGGGCGCGGCGGCAGATGCCGGGGCGGGCGCCTGGGAGGGGGAAGGGGGATTTTGCGCGGCCAGCGGCAGGGCCGCCAGCAGCAGGAGTGCAAGCGTCTTCATGCGGTCAAGCTCCGGGCTTCGAGGTAGCCGTCCGCGGCGGCGGTGATCTCGACCGCCACCATGCGGTTGGCGGCATGGGCTTCGGGCAGCGCCACGCGCAGATAGTTATCGCTCAACGCCCACGCACCGTGCGCGCGGGTGTCGTGAAGGGTAATCACGTCCAGACGCAGGCCCACCATGGCCAGTAAATGCGCGGCGCGCTTGCCGGCCTGGAGCCGGCGCAATTCGCGGGCGCGGGCCGCGGCCAACTCCGGCGGCACTTCCCGCCACTCGCCGGACGCCAAGCGGGCCGCCGCTTCGGTGCCGGGCCTCGGGGAGAACGGGAACACATGCAGATAGGTGAAGGGCAGCGATGCCACCAGAGACCTGGTCTCCTCGAACTCGCTCTCGCTCTCGTCCGGAAAGCCCACCATCACGTCCGCGCCGATCGCCGCCAGCGGCGCGCGGCGGCGCAGGTCGAGCACGCGCCGGGCGTAGGCCGCCGGGGTGTAGCGCCGCCGCATACGGCGGAGCACCGCCGCGCTGCCGCTCTGCAGCGGCAGGTGGACGTGGCGCGCCACGCGCGCCTCCGACGCCAGCAGCGCGGTCAGGTCCGGGGTCCAATCGGCGGGCTCGACCGAACTCAGCCGCAGCCGCGGCAGCGTGGTGCGTTCCAGCAGCGCGCGGAGCAGGTCCGGCAGCCCGAGGCGCGCATCGCGGTCCCTTCCCCACTGCCCCAGGTTGATGCCCGAGATCACCACCTCGAGCGCGCCCGCCGCCTCCAGCGCCTGAGCCTGCGCCAGAACCTCACCCAGGGGCAGCGAGCGGCTATCGCCGCGCACGAAGGGGACCACGCAGAAGCTACAGCGGCGTCCGCATCCCTCTTGTACCTGCAAAATGGGGCGGGTGCGGTCTTCAGCGGGAGCATGCGCCGCCGCCGGCGCGGGCGCAAGCGCCGCCAGCGGAACCAGGCCGCCCAAGATGGAGGCCGCGCCGCCGCGCCCCACCACGCACACGACACCAGGCAGATCGCGCAGTTCTTCCGGCGCGCGCTGGGCATAGCAGCCGGTCACCACCACGCGCGTCTCGGGATGGCGGCGCCGCAGGCGGCGGATGGCGCGCCGCGCCTCCGCGTCCGCCTCGGCGGTCACGGTGCAGGTGTTCAGCACCACCCAGTCGGCGGTTTCGGCCGCGTCCGCCGGGCGCAGTCCGCCGCGCGCCAGCGCCGCCGCCAAGGCGGCGCCCTCGGCCTGATTGGCGCGGCAGCCGAAATTGTTCACGTGGAAGGTGGCCATGCCCCCTTCATTGTACTGGAGCGGCGCGCTTGACAACCCGGCATCTATGTATAATTATACGTACTGTGAATAAATATTCTAGTACGCGGGTGGCGGTGGCGGGGGCGGCGGGCTACGCCGGGCGCGAGCTGCTGGAGCGGCTGGCGCGCCATCCCGGGGTGGAGCTGGCGGCGGCGGTGGGTTCGGGCCGCGGCGCCGCGGCCACGCCGGTGGCGGAGCTGGCGCCGGCCTATCACGGCCGCTTGCAGGTGGAGCCGGGCACGCCGGACACGGTGCTGCGGGCGGGGGCCGAGGTGGTGTTTCTGGCCACGCCGGCGGAGGTGTCCACCGAGTGGGTGGCCGGATTGGGCGAGGGGGTGCGCGTGATTGACCTCAGCGGCGCCTACCGTTTCACCGACGCGGCCGTGTATGGGTGGCCGGAAAAAAACCGGGACGCCATCCGCGGCGCCCGGCTGGTGGCCAATCCGGGCTGCTACGCCACCGCCGCGGTGACCGCGCTGTGGCCGCTGCTCGCGGCTGGGGCGATCGAGGAGAACGACATCATATGCGACGCCAAGTCGGGGGCCAGCGGCGCCGGCCGGGGCCTGCGCGACGATCTGCACTTCGTCGAACTCGAGGGAAACTGCAAGGCCTATAGCGTCTACCAGCACCGCCATGCGCCCGAGATCGCGCGTCATGCCGGCATGGGCGCGGCCGGGGCGGCGCGCTTTACCTTCGCTCCGCACCTGTTGCCCACCTCGCGGGGCATCCTGGCGACCACCTACGTCAAGCTCAACCAGGAGAACCTGGGCGAGATCTACGATCGCGCCTACGCCGGCAGACCCTTTGTGCGCCTGCGCGGCGCGCGGCTGCCGGAACTCAACGACGTGGTGCGCACCAATTTTTGCGACCTGGGCTGGAGCGTGCGCGCCGAGCACCGCCAGGCCATCATTGTTACGTGCCTGGACAACCTGGTGAAGGGCGCCGCCGGCCAGGCCCTGCAAAACTTCAATTTGATGACCGGCTGGCCCGAGGAGACGGCGCTGCTATGAAAGCGGTGATCAAGATTGGCGGCAGCGTGCTCGAGCCCAACCCGGCGCCGGGCCTGGTGTGGGCGGTGGCGGCGGCGGTGGCCGCTGGCCACGAACTGGTGCTGGTACACGGCGGCGGCAAGGCGCTGACGGGGCTGCTGGGCCGGCTCGGCGTGGCGAGCCGGTTCGAGAATGGGCTTCGGGTCACCGATGAGGCGACGCTGGCGGCGGCCATCCTGGCGTTTGCGGGCGAGGTGAACACGCGCCTGGTGGGTGCGTTGGGCGCGGCCGGGGTGCGGGCGGTGGGTCTTACCGGCTTGGATGCCCATTGTGTCGGGGCGCGGATCGAACGGCCCGAACTGGGCCGGGTCGGGGCGGTGACGGAGTGCCGTCCGGAGTTGTGGCGGGCGCTGCTCGCCGCCGGCTTCGTGCCGGTGTTGGCTTCGCTCGCAGGCGACGGCGAGGGCGGGGCGCTCAACGTCAACGCCGACCAGTTCGCCGCCGCGGTGGCGGGGGGGCTGGGCGCGCAACGGATGATCTTTGTGACCGACGTGCCCGGGGTGTTGGACGCGCGCGGCGAGCGCCTGCCGGCGGTGACGGTGGCGGAACTGGAGACCATGGCGGCGGACGGCGCCATCCGGGGCGGGATGCTGCCCAAGGCGGAGGCCTGCGGGGCGGCGCTGCGCGCTGGCGTGGGCGCGGTCGAGATCGTGGGTGCGGAGGCGGCGCTGCGGCTGCCTGAACTGCTGGCCAGCGCGCCCGGCGCGGGAACGCAAATTTTGGAGACAGCATGACCACTGCAAGCGAAAAGCCGACACTGGCGCAGATGCTGGTGCAAGCCGAGTTGGACGACAATGCCTGGCCGGAGGGATTCCGCTTTGGCGCGGGACACTGCGGCATCAAACGCAAGGCACCCGACCTGATGCTGGTCACCATGCCGAGGGCGGTAAGCTGCGCCGCGGTGTTCACCACCAACCGCTTGCAGGCGCCGCCGGTGCGGGTGTCGCGCGCCCACCTGGCCGCCTCCGGCGGGCGCGTGCGGGCGCTGGTGGTCAATTCCGGCAACGCCAACTGCGCCACCGGGGCGGAAGGGCGGCGCGCGGTGCAGGCCACGGTGACGGCGGCGGCGAAGCAGATCGGCTGTCCGCCCAACCAGGTCTTCGTGTGTTCCACCGGCGTGATCGGCCGCCCGCTGCCCTTTGACAAAATCGTGAAGGCGCTGCCGGAGTGGAGCCAGCGCGACGACGGCCCGCTGGCCGCGGCGCAGGCCATCCTGACCACCGATACGTGCGCCAAGCTGGCGGCGGTGAAGTTCCGCGACCGGGGGCGCGAGTATCGTATTGCCGGGTTTGCCAAGGGGTCGGGCATGATCCATCCCCGCATGGCCACCATGCTGGCGTTTCTGTTTACCGATGCCCCGGTGCGCCCGGCGGCGGCGCAGCGCGCGCTGCGCCAGGCGGTGGAGGTCTCGTTCCACCGGATCACGGTGGACGGCGACAGCTCGACCAATGATACGGCTGCACTCTTCGCCGGCGGCGAGGGGTGCTTGAGCGCCGCGGGCGAGAAGCGCTTCCAGCGCGCGCTGGAGGAGGTGTCGCAGTCGCTGGCCCGGCAGATCGTGCTGGACGGCGAGGGCGCGAGCCACTTCGTCACGGTGCAGGTGGAGGGGGCGCGTTCCGCCGCCGAGGCCGACCTCGCCGCCCGTACCATCGCCCACTCGCCGCTGGTCAAGACCGCGTTTGCCGGCGCCGACGCCAACTGGGGGCGGGTGCTGGCCGCCGCCGGGCGCTCCGGCGCCCACTTCGATCCGGAGCGCGCCGAGATCTGGTTCAGCGGCTTGGCGGTCTACCGCCGCGGGGTGGCGCTGCCCTTCGACGAGGCCGAGGCCAAGACCCGGCTCGACCGGCCCGAGGTCACCGCGCGCATCCACTTGCACGCCGGCACGGCCAAGAGTTGGATGTGGACCTGCGATCTGACCGAAGGGTACGTACGCATCAACGGCTCCTATAGGACCTAAATTATGCGCGCGGGCCGCCGGCTTCGCCGCCCGCGCTCGCACCGGTGGCGAGCGCTCGCGGGGCGGTGGCCCCGGTCCGCTTTCCGCGGTACGGCGGGAGGGCGATCTGGCGCGGAAACCGCGCTAATATAGGCCTAATGCCGTCCTCGCCGGTCATCCCCGACAAGCTGTATTTCCGCATCGGCGAAGTGGCCAAGCTGGCGAAACTCGAACCTTACGTGCTGCGCTTCTGGGAGACCGAGTTCCCCAGCTTGCGGCCCAACAAGAGCACCAAGGGGCAGCGCCTGTACCGCCGGCGCGAGGTGGAGATGGTGCTGCAACTGAAGAGTTTGCTGCACGAGCAGGGCTTCACCATCGAAGGGGCGCGCAAAAAGCTCAAAGCCGAGCATCAGGGACGCAAGGCGCAAACCACACTCCCGCTGGCCGCCGGCGGCGATGGCGAACTGCTGCGCAAGGTGCGCGACGAATTGCAGGCCATTGCGACGCTGCTCGAACGCAAACCCGCCTGAGCGGAATTACTGTTCGCAGCGCGATCATGGGGTCCACGCGCGCGGCGCGTCGTGCGGGCAGCCAGGCGGCGGCGAGGGCGGTAGCCAGCAACACCGTCAAAGCGCCGGTCAGCGTGAGCGGATCCGCCGGTCCCACCCCGAACAGCATGGTGCCCAGTCCGCGCGCGCCAAACCAGGCCAAGGGCAAACCGATTATTCCCCCGAGGAGGACCAGGAATACGCTGTGCCGCAAGACAAGGCGCAACACGCCCCGGCGGCTGGCTCCCAAAGCCATGCGCAACCCGATTTCGCGCGTCCGCCGTGTGACGCTATAGGCCATCAGGCCATAGAGCCCGATCGCCGCGAGCAGCAGCGCCAGGAGGCCCAAGATGCCGGCCAAGCTGGCGATCAAGCTTTGGGTCTGGTAGCTGGCCCCCATGGCCGCTTGTTGCGTCTGCACATCGTAGAGCGGCACGTTGGCGTCCACGGCCGCCACTGCCGCGCGCAACTCTTGTTCCAGCGGCGCCGGTGGGAGCGCACTCCGCACCGCGAAGTCGAGGTTTGGCACCGTCTGCTGGCTCAAGGGCAGGTAGACCACCGGGGTGGCAATGCTGCGCACGCCGAAGTAGGCGGCGTCTGCCGCCACGCCAACCACCGTCGCCACTTGGGTGGTGCCGCCGTTCTTGTAGTACAGCTTCTGGCCCAGCGGCAGGCCGGTGAAGCGCGCCGCCATGGTGTGGTTGACGATCGCGACCTTGGGCGCGGCCAGCGTGTCCGCGCCGCTAAACTCGCGTCCCGCGAGCAGGGTGATGCGGTAGGTGGCGAAGAAATCGGCGCCGATTTCGGCGATTTGGGTGGAGGGGTTGGCTCCGGATGGCTGGTTCGGCGCGGTGGCGATATTGCGCGTGGTGGACGCCGCGGTGCCGCCCGGAATGATGGTGGTCGCGGTCGCCACGCTGATGCCCGGCGAACGGCGGAGGCGTTCGAGCACCTGACGGTAGAAGGCATCGAGCCTGGGCCCACTGTAGCCCTCGAGCGGTGGGTCGACATGGAACAAGGTCACGTTGTTTGGATCGAGCCCGACTGGCGCGGAGCGCAGGTTATGCAGGGTGCGCAGGAAAAGCCCGGCGCCGCTGAGAACCAGCAGACAGAGCGCCACCTGCGCCACCAGCAGGATCTCCCCGGCGCGGTGGCGGGGACTGGCGTGGGGAGTGTCGGACAGCAGCGAGCTGCGCCGGCGCAAGCGGGTGGCATGCAGGGCGGGGGCGAGGCCGATCAACAGTGCCGCCGCCAGAGCCAACAGGGCTGCCCCGGCGAGCGTACGGGCGTCGAGCACGGGGTGGATGACCACGCCGGTGGGGATGAAAAACCGCACCATGGCGCGCGTGGCAGCGAGCGCCACCGGCAGGCTCACGGCCGCTCCACACGCCGCCAGCACCCAGCTCTCGACCAGAAGCTGCCGGATGAGCGCGAAGCGGCCCGCTCCGATGGCCAGCCGCACCGAGAATTCGTGGGCGCGGGCGGTGGCGCGCGCCAGTAGCAGGCTCGCCAAATTGAGGCCGACGATCAGCATCACCAGTCCGGTGAGCGTGAACAGGATCCAGGCCATCACGGTGAACTCCTGTCCCAAATTGTTGACGCCATGTGCGGCGGAATCGGCGACGATGACGGGCAGCTCTCCATGGTTATCGGGGTCAGGAGGCAGCGAAGCCGCCGCCTGGCGTGCGGTCAACTCGAGCTCGGCCTGCGCCCGGGCCAGCCGGGCGCCGGGACGGAGCCGCCCGAGTACCTCCACGAACCAGTAGTTGGGATTGGCAAGCCGGGGCGGGTTGTGAAAGCCCTGCAGCAGGTTGCGTTCGATCAGCGAAATGGGCAGAAAAACGTCGGGTTGATCGCCCACTTCGAGACCGTGGAAGCCGGCGGGCTCGACGCCGACGACCGTGACCGGCAGGCTGTTGACCGCGATCACACGCCCGATGACGCCGGGGTCGCCGCCAAAGCGGGATTGCCAATAGCCGTAATCGAGCATGGCCACCGCCGTGGCACCCGGCGCCAGGTCGCTCGGGGTGATGGCGCGCCCCAGCGCGGGGTGCAATCCAAGCACGGCGTGATACTCGCCGCTTACCAGCGATCCCTTGCCGGGAAGCGCGCGGCCTCCGACGCCGATATCCACGTGGTTCAACAGGCGGAAGGCGAGCATGCCGTTGAGGCTGTGGTTGGAGCGCTGCCAGCTCTGGAACAGGGGGTAGGAGAACGAGGTGTCGACGTCGCGGCCCTTCGCGTCCTGAAAACTGGTGCTCCAGCTTTGCTGGGGGCTCCAGTGGGGAGCGGTCCAGCCCAGGCGGATGAGCTGCTGTGGTTGTACCGCCGCCAAGGGACGGTACGATACCGCGTCCACCAAGCTGAGCACCGCCAGGTTGCCGCCGATGCCCAGCGCCAGCGAGGCCACCGCCACCAGGGCGAAGACGGGCGAGCGACGCAGCAGCCGGCAGGCCAGCCGGAGGTCGCGGCCCAGCGCATCCAGCCAGCCGACGGTGTTGGTTTGATAGATGTCTTCCAGAATCAGCGTGGTGTTGCCCAGCTTGCGCTCGGCCGCGGCTCGGGCGGCGGCGGGGGTGAGTCCGCGCGCCAGGTTGTCGGCGGTTTCGGCCTCGAGGTAGGCTTCGAGTTCGGCGGCGCGCTCGCGATGCCAGCGGCGGCGGTGCAGGAAGCGTTGCCAGCTCATGCCGTTACCTCCCGTGCCAACACGCGATTGACGGCATTCACCAGTTGATCCCAGCGGCTGGTCTGCTCCTCCAACTGCTGCCGGCCGCGCGGCGTGAGGCGGTAGTAGCGGGCGCGGCGATTGTTCTCCGAGGTTCCCCAGAAGGAGGCGATCCAGCCGCGGTCTTCCAGCCGGTGCAGGGCGGGGTACAGGGAACCGTGCTCGACCTGTAGGACATCTTCCGAGCGCCGCTCAATCGCGTGGGCGATGGTGTGCCCGTGCGCGGCGCCGGCAAGCAGGGTTTGCAGGACGAGCAGGTCGAGGGTGCCTTGCAGGAGATCAGCCTGGAGGGGTGGAGCGTTGCGCCGGGGCATGGCTGGAGTCTACCACAAGATCATCTACCGGAGAGCGCAGCGGGAGGCGGCGGCCGAAAGCGCCGGGAGTGGCGTGCTAGACTGTCATCACCCCGTTTTTCCTGCCGATATCCCAGCGTTTGGGAAGGTTTCGGGACGTAGCGCAGCCCGGTAGCGCACTTGCTTGGGGTGCAAGGGGTCGCGAGTTCAAATCTCGCCGTCCCGACCATATTTCCAGATATTATCGGGCTCTACGGGGCAATTTACCGCACCATGGCTGCGACGGCCGCTAATGCGAGCGGCCGCACCTCGGATGCCTGCAGCGCCTGGGCCGCGGCGGCAGCGGCGGGGAAGTCAATCTGGGCGGCGCCGCGGAACTCGCTTGCGGACGGGCCGAAGGTCGCGGTGAAACGCGTTCGGATCCGCTGATCCAGGGACAGTTGGTCGTACCGGTCCTGGGCAGATTGTGCATCCTGCGCCGCCCGGTCGAGGATCTTCGCGACGAGCGCCTCCGCCTGGTCCGCCATCCCCAAGCGAAAATATGCGAGCGCGAGCGATGTCTGAGTGTTGGGAGAGGTGGAATCCGCCGCGGAGACCGCACTCGCGGCATTCAGCGCCTGTACCGCAATGGCCGGATCCGTGGCGGCGGCGAAGGAGGCAATGAAAATATACGTGTTCAGCTGCTGTTGCCCGGTTTGATTTTGGGCCGCCGCCAGAGCATCGGCGGGGTCCTGCCGGATGGACTGGGGCGAGAGCGGGTTCTTGGCGGGGTTCACGGGCTGTCGTGCCGGGAGAAGTGCGGGCGTGGGCGCCGCACCCAGACCGGCAGCCGCTTGTGAGTCGATATTTTGCAAGTCGGCCAACAGCCCCATGGCGAAGGGATTGGCGGCGACAGGATGATTGCGCAGCAGGGTCTGGGCCGCCGATATCCAGTCGGCCAGGTAGGGCGAGTAGTCGATTGCGGCCACACGTCCTCTGTCGCTCGAAGGCGGTCGGGGTGTGGTCTGCTGCAAGAACGCAATGGCTTCGCGAAGGCCGGCCGGGTCGCGATCGCCAGTGACCGCCTCAAAGGCCATTTCCATCAGTTGTTTGGTCTGACCGGGGTCGGCTCCGCTGAGCACGACCTCGCCGTTCGGGCCCCCGATCACGCCGTGAATCCGCGTGACGGCCATGACTCCTTGGTAGGGGAACGACCCGTCCGCTTGCTCGCATTCGACCGCCAAGGCCACCGGACTGAACAGCGGGCTCGCGGCATTCTGCCGGAAGCCAGTGAGGTTGAGCAGGGCATCATACAGCGGTGCCTTGCGTACGTCGGCGCCGCGGATCAGGTCGAGCACCTGTTGTTCCTCGTCCGCGCTCGGCGGCCGCGGGCTGGGCATCAACAGGTCGCGAACCATCTGGGTCTCGAGCTGCTCCTTCACATCCAGCGGAGGCAGCATGCCGGTGGCCGGGGCCGTCGGGTGGGGGAAGGGGGTTTGCTCAAGGTTCTGGAAAGCCGCGACCGCGTCGTGGCGGGCTTCGGGCACCCAGTCCGGATCCTGGCGCATCGCCATCATCTCGTCCTGGGCGACATCGGCGAGTTCGCTCGCCCCGAGCGCGCCGGGCAAGTTGCGGGCGCTGTCGCGAGCGGCACGGAACAACGCGACGGCGGTCTCGTGGCTGGCGCGCACATCCCGCACCGCGATGGTCGTGCCGGGCGCAAACAGCGATGCCGGCGGATCGCCCATGGTCACGGAGTCGGCGGTGAAGGAGTACAGCACGGTCCCGTCGGCGGCGGTGCGCCGCAGCGAGAGGGTGAGGTTGCCCAAATCCCGCGATCGCCAGCGTTCCTCGCTGGCGGTACCTCCAGCGGCGGGGCCGCTATACGTTGTTAGAAATCCGTCAGCGGCGATGCCGGCAACTGAGCGCTGGCCCAGCGATTGGGTGGTGGGCCGGCCTTCGCCAAAAAACACCGGAGAATTCAACCAACCGCTCGCGGAAAGCGCGATGTTCAGCATGTTCCCATCGCTCCGCTCATATCCCGTCTTGCGGTCGGGATATAGTAGCCAATCCGCGTGGGCGACCGGATCGTGGATCGCCACGACACGCAGCGGGACCGGGTTGCCGCTCGCATCGGTGGTGGTCTGGCCCGGCAAAGTCCCTTCGATCCGCGTGCGGCCCCGGGAGTCGCGGGCGTAGCGGGTATCGTACTGGAAAGCCTGTTGTGCGCCGCCGGGCCCGGTATCGATCCAGTGCACGGTTCCGGTGGCCAGGAACGCCGACAGCGCGGGCCCCGGCGCCGTGCCCGCGGGTGGGCCGGGCGGAGGGTTCGCGCAACTGGCCAACAACAGCGCCGCCGCAACTGTGGCGCTGGCCGTCATGGAAATGCCACGGTGGCCGATCACTTGCACCCCCGCCGCTGCAACATCTTAGAGGCAATATACAGCCTTACCGTCCGGCTCTCAAGCGGCTCCGGAACGGGCAGAGGCGGTTTCTAGAAGTGGTCTCATCATGCCGCAGCAGGCCGCCTGGGGCGAGCTGGATGCGGCTTTTTCTGGGGAAAAAGCCGCACACGATCCATTCGCGTAGAGTTTGGCACCAATTATGAGACCACTTCTAGTGACGGCGGAACAGCATGATCGCGTACCCGATGGTGGCAACGCCCACGGAGACGTAGGCAAGGTTGCGGTGGGTGGCGCGCTGGGTGTCGAAGTTGGCGGCCTGGGGACCGTGGGTATGGGGCGAGCTGAGGGCGGTGGCGGCGAAGCCGGCGTCGGCGGCGAGCATGAGGAGCGCATGGGCGGTGCGGAGGCGGCGGCCGTCGGGGTTGTGACGGTCGTCCCACATATTCCACACGCCGGTGAATGTGTTCACGCCAAACAGGGCGACGATACCGGTGCTGACCGCGCCGTGCGCGGTCTTGACGCCGGAGCGGTCCGGGTGGTTATAGAGCTCGTTGCCCAGAATCAACTCGCTGGCGAACAGCGGAATGGTGGCGTAGCTGGCGTAGCGGTGAATGGTGAGGCGCTTCTCGTAACCGGGCGATACAGTGACCGCGGCTGGGTGGGTTTGTGGTGTATCCGCGGACGGCGAGGCGGATGCGGGGGCCGCGGAACTTGCGCTTGGAGCCGCCGCCGTCTGGCCAAGAGCCAAGGCGGCGCTCAAGCTCAGTGCGAGGGCGAGCTTCCACATGGTTTCATGGTAACCGTTTTGCTCGCGTAGCATGGGGACAGTGTCTACCTCGACCGATCCCAGCCGGCAGCGGCGCGCCGCGGCGATGCGCTTCATTCTTTGCCTGGGGCTGGTCAGCTTGTTCGCCGACATGACCTATGAGGGCGCGCGGGCGATCGTGGGGCCCTACCTTCAGGTGTTGGGCGCCTCGGGCTGGGAACTCGGGCTGGTGGTGGGGCTGGGTGAGATGTGCGCCGCCAGCCTGCGCTACTTCACCGGCAAGCTGGCGGACCGAAGCCGCGCCTACTGGACGCTGGCGATCTCGGGCTACGTGGTGAACCTGCTCGTGGTCCCGGCGCTGGCTTTCGTGGGGAGCTGGCAGGTGGCGGCGTTGTTGGTGATCGCCGAGCGCACGGGCAAGGCGCTGCGCGGGCCGGCACGGGATGTGCTGCTGTCGGAAGCGACGGCGGAGGTGGGGCACGGCTGGGGCTTCGGCATCCACACCGCGATGGATCAGACCGGGGCGGTACTGGGGCCGTTGTGGGTGGCGCTGGCGGTGGCGCGGGAACATGGCTTCCGGCAGGCCTTTCTGCCGCTCGCGATCCCAGCCATCGCGGCGCTTACGGCGCTGCTGGTGGCGCGCTCAGTCGCGTGGAACCGGACGCCGCCGCGGACGCCGGAAGCGGCGCCTACCCAAGTGCTGCCGCGGGTCTTCTGGTTGTATGTCGCCGCGGCGGGGCTGCTGGCTTTCGGGTACCTGGACTTCCCTTTTTTCGCCTACTACTGGGTGAAGCAGTCGCTGTTCGCCGACCCGGCCATTCCGCTGCTGTACGCCGCGGCGATGGGGATTGAAGGACTGTGTGGGTTGGTGCTGGGGCGCCTCTACGACCGCTGCGGGCTATTCATGCTGAGCGCGGCGACGGTGGTCTCGCTGTTCGCGCTGCCGCTCGGCTTTTTTGGGGGCAGGCGGGCCGCGCTGGCCGCGATCGTCTGCTGGGCGGTGGGCACGGGGGCGCAAAGCGCGAGTTTGCGCTCGGGCATCGCCACGGTGGTTTCGATGAACAAGCGCGGGACGGCCTTCGGGGCGTTCAACGGCGTTTGGGGTGTGAGCTGGTTTGCCGGCAGCGCGCTGATGGGGCTGCTGCTCGACCACAGCCGCCTGGCCCTGGTAATCCTGGGCGTGGGGGCGCAGGCGGCGAGCGCGATTGTGTTTTTATGGTTGCGACCGCGGCTGGCGGCGGCTCGGCACGGTAGCTGGATCACTACGGTTCGCGAAGCGCAACCAGAGGATCCACACGCGTAGCCTGGACCGCGGGGACGACGCAGGCAATCAAAGCCATGACGGCCAGGAGGAAGCTGATGCCGGCGTAAGTGGCGAGATCGCCCGCGCTAATACCCATGATCAGGCTTTGCAGGCCGCGGGCGAGGAAGTAGGCGAGCGGCAGGCCGATGGCCAGTCCCCAGGCGAGCATGCCGCCGCCGCGGCGCAGAACGAGGCCGACGATGGCGCCGCTGGAGGCGCCCAAGGAGCGGCGGATGCCGAACTCGTGGAGGCGCTCGCTCACCAGGTAGGCCATGACGCCGTAGACGCCGATGGCGGCGAGCACCAGGGCGATCAGGCCGGCGACGGAGAGCATGACCGACACGTAGGCGATGCCGATGGTGGATTCGTGAATGGACTCGGCCAGGGACTTGACGTCGTAGAGCGGCAGGTTGGCGTCCACCGAGGCGACGGCCTGACGGGCGGCGGCGCCGAGACTGGTGACATCGCCGCCGCCGGAGCGGCGCAGCAGAAAGTAGGCGGAGTTGTGCGGCTGCTGCGCGGCGGGCAGGTACAGGGTGGACTCGACGGTGTTATCGCCCCAGGCCCACTGGACATCGGGGGCGACACCCACCACGGTGAGCCAGGGATTCTTGGAGTCGTCCTGGCCGAGCTTGATGTGTTGCCCGATGGCGCCGCGGCCGGGCCAGTAGCGCCGGGCGATGGACGCGCTGATGACGGCGACGCCGGGCTGATCGGGGCCATCGGAGGCGGTGAAACCGTGGCCGGCGAGGAAGCGCAGCCCCATCATCGAGAAAAAATTGGGGGTGATGGACTGGGTGACGGCGTAGCGCGCCTGGCTGGCATCCGTGGCGGGCTGGCCCTCGATGCTGAAGTAACCCTGCGAAAGATTATTGCCCAGGGGGAGAAAGTCGGCGATGGCGGCGTCGGTGACCCCGGGCAGGGCGGCGAGCTTGGCCAGGGCCTGATCGAAGAAAGCCTTGCGGGCGCTGGGGGTCGCATACGGCGGGGTGCGGGGCAGGTTGACGGCGGCGGTGAGGGTGGCCTCGGGCTGGTAGCCGTGGTCAATCTTGAGGAGCGCGTTGAAGCCCTCCGACATCAACCCGGCGCCAACGAGCAGGATGAGCGCGAGCGCGACCTGGAGGACGACCAGGGCGGCGCGGAGACGGCGGCGGGAGTGGCCGATGGCGCCGCGACCGCCCTCCTTGAGCGTGCTGTTGAGGTCGGGGCGGGAGGCGTGCCAGGCGGGAGCGAGGCCGGCGAGGATGCCGGCGGCGAGGGCGATCGCCAGGGTGAAGAACAATGCGGTGCGGTCCAGCTTGATCTGGTCCCATCCGCCGATGAACACCGCCACGTCGGCGGGCATGTAAGCCAAGACCAATTTGATCGAAATGGCGGCAAAGGCGATCCCCACGAGCGCGCCGCCGAGACCGAGCACGATGTTCTCGGTAAGCATCTGGCGCATGAGACGGCCGCGGCCGGCGCCAAGAGCGGTGCGGATGGCGAGTTCGTGGTTACGCCCCAGAGCGCGCGCGAACTGGAGATTGGCGACGTTGGCGCAGGCGATGAGCAGCAGAAAGCCGACCGCGCCCAGCAGCAGCAAGACGTAGCTGGTGGTCTCCTGACCCACAATGCGCTCCGACAGAGTGCGCAGGTTGACGCCCCAGCCCTGGTTGGTGGCGGGGTAGGCGGCGGCGTTGCGCGCGGCGATGGCGGCCAAGTCGGCGGTGGCCTGCGCCTGCGTCACTCCCGGCTTGAGTTCGCCGATCACGCGCAGGTAATGATCGCCGCGGGCATTGAACTGCTGCGAGGTCAGGGCCAGCGGCATCCAGAGCTCGGCGGCTTGGGGCATGACCGCCTGTTTGCTCATGACGCCGACCACGGTGTAGGCCTGCTGATCGAGCTCGACGGTTTGTCCGACAATGCGCGGGTTGGCGGCGAACTGGTGTTCCCAGAGCGGCTGGCTGAGGATAACCTCACGATCGGCGCCGGGGCGTGCTTCTTCAGGCAAGAAGGTACGGCCGGCAAGCAGGCGCGAGGGCAGCAGGTCGAAGAAGTTGGCGGAGATCAGCGCGCCCTGCACCATGGCGGGCGTGCCCTCGCCGCTGAGGTTGACCTGATCGTAGCGGTAAGCGGCGATGGCGGAGAAGCTGTGCGCCTGTTGGGTCCAATCCTGGAAGGTGGCGGGCGAAACGCTGTTGAAGTCGGCGGGGCCGCTGCGCGGCGAGTGCTCGGCGAGATCGAGCATGCGGTCCAGGTGAGCGTAGGGCAGCGGATGCAGCAGGATGCCGTTGGCGATGCTGAAGATCGCCGTGTTGGCGCCGATGCCCAGCCCGAGGGCCAGCATCGCGACCAGACTGGCGCCGGGCGCCTTGGCGACCATGCGCAGACCGAAGCGCAACTCGCGCAGGAAGGTTCGCATAGGTTCTACTCTAGTACGTTGCCGTCATGCCGCGGTTCCCGGCGGCTCCTGTATTTTGTTGCGAAAAGTTGGGACGTCTAAGGGTAAGCTGTTGGCCATGCGACTTCCACTTTTGGTTCTGGCCGCCGCTTCCCTGCTGGCCGCGCAGTCGGCGCCATTGCATATTGCCGCGAGCTCGAAGACGGTGGCGTGGGGACATTATTGGGCGGGAGACACGCCGGTGGCGACGGTACAGCCAGGGCAGACCGTGGTGATGGACACGGTGCTGACCAACAGCCCCACCGGGCTGGCGCGCAACCACGTGCCCGATGACCAGATCGAGAGCGACTTGAAGGAAATTTACGCCAATGTGCCGAAGGAGCAGCGCGGGCCGGGCGGGCATATCCTGACCGGGCCGGTGGCGATCGCCGGGGCGGAACCGGGGGATACGCTGGCGGTGCACATCGTTCGGATCGAGGGGCGGATCCCCTACGCCTACAACTCGTTTGGACCGCGCAGCGGGTTCATTCCCGAGTTCTTTCCGGGCGGGCACCAGACCAAGATTATTCCGCTCGACTGGAAGAAGATGGTGGCGCACTTCGCGCCCGGTATTGACATCCCGCTGCACCCGTTTTTCGGCAGCATGGGGGTGGCCCCGCCGGCCGACCAGGGCAAGCACAGCTCGACCCCGCCCGATTTGATGGGCGGCAATATGGATAACAAAGACCTGGTGGCGGGCACGACGGTGTACTTCCCGGTGTTCACGAAGGGTGCGCTGTTCTATGCCGGCGACGGACATGCCGGCCAGGGCGACGGCGAGGTGGACATCACCGCGCTCGAGACCTCGCTGCGTGGTACGTTCCGCTTCGAGCTGATCAAGAACACCCAGCAAGCCTGGCCGCGGGCGGAGACCCCAACCGAGTACATCAGCATGGGCTTCAACAAGGATCTGACGGCGGCAACCAAACAGGCGATCGAGGAGATGGTGAACTTTCTGGCGGCGACCAAGGGAATGACCAAGGAAGATGCCTACCAGCTGATCAGCGTCGCCGGCAACGTGCACGACACCGAACTGGTGGACCAGAACCTGGGCGTGCATGTACTGATGCCGAAGGCGATCTTCAAGAGCGCACCCGCGCCGCATGCCAAGAGCGGTCTTCCGAAATAATGTCGAAAACAACTTTCCTCTTTGCATTGGCATTGATGCTGCTGTCCCTGCCGATTCTCGCATCGGCGCAGACAGACGAGATTCAGGTCTACGATGCCGCCATCGCCGGTAAGGGCGTGGTCAACCTGATGTCGCACTCCAACTTCACGCCCATGGGGCGGGAAACGCCACAGTTCCCGGGCTCTGTCATTGCCGATCACTCTTTTCAGGAGACGCTGGAGTGGGCTTACGGCGTAACCGACTGGTTTGAACAAGGGCTGTACCTGCCGGTGTCTACCCTCGATTCGCAGGGGCGGGGCGCCTCACTCGACGGCTTCAAGATCCGCGAGCTGTTCGTCAAGCCCCATGCCGAGGACCAGACGTTTTTCTACGGCGCCAATTTCGAGTTCAGCACCAACCACCTCTGGTGGGAGCCGAAGCGTTTTACTTCCGAGGTACGGCCGATCATCGGGTGGCATCTCCATCCGGCGAGCCTCGGCAAACGTCAGCTCGACCTGATCTTCAACCCGATTGTGGACACCGACTACACCGGGGGCTTCGGCAACCTCGAGTTCGTCCCCTCCGGCCGCATTGCGGTGCACATGAACGACAAGTGGGCCGAGGCCATCGAAGAGTATTCCGACTTCGGGCCGCTGCACCGTTTCCTGCCGGCGAACCAGCAGTTCCAGGAGCTGTGGGCCACCACCAACTACTACGGCAAGGTGTACAGCATCGAAACCGGAGTGGGCGTGGGCTTCGCCGACGGCGCCGACAAGCTGACCATGAAGTTCATGATCTCGCGCGACTTCCACCTGTTCGGGAAGAAGTAGCGGCGGGGATAAGCGGGTAGCGCGAGTCAGGGCTTCGCGTCCCGGCCCGGTGACATGACTTGTGGCAGGGCCACTTCACTCCGCCCGCAGGGCGGTGAGCGGATCCACGCGGCTGGCGCGCAGGGCGGGCAAATAGCCGGCGAGCAGGGCGACGGCGGCGAGGACGGCGACCGCGGCGGCGAGCGAGGCGGGGTCGTAGTAGCTGACGCCGTAGAACTGCATTTGGCTGTTGACCAGCTTGGCGCCGCCCAGACTGGCGGGGATGCCGGCGAGAAGGCCGATCAGCACAATTACCGCGGTTTCGCCCAACACCATCGCGATCACCGTGCCGCGGCCGGCGCCGAGCGCCATGCGCACGCCAATCTCGGGCGTGCGGCGGGCGATGCCGTAGGAGAGCACGCCGTAGAGGCCGATGCCCGCCATCAACAACGCCAGCGCGCCAAAGCATGTGCTCAGGCTGGCGAGCAACTGCTGGGTGGCGAGCGAGCCGTCAATCAGCTCGGGCATGGGGGTGACGTCCATGGGCATGTTGGGCGCCACCTGACGCAGCGTCTGGCGAATCTCGCTGACCAGCGATGCCCCGCCCGCGCCGCGCACCAGCGCAAAGGCGCTTGTGGGCGGGCTGCCGGGCACGCCGTTGAAGAGCGGCATGTAGAAGCGCGGGAAGTCCTTTTCCGAGAGACGGTTGTGCTTGGAGTCGGCAACGACGCCCACCACGGTGTAGACCACGCCGTGGTCGTCGGGGTAGGTGTCGTGCAACTGTTGGCCCAGCGGGTCGCGGCCGGCGAAGACCTGCTTGGCGAAGGTCTGGTTGATGACCACGTTCTTGCCGCCGAAGTCATCCGATGGGTTGAGCGGCCGGCCAAAGATGAGAGGAATACCGGCGGCGGTGAAGATATCCCCCGCCACTTGGTCGCAGCGGGCGTTGAAGGACGGATGCCCACTGGGCGGCTTGTAGCCAGCCACCGAGAGCGGCAGACCGCAATCATTGCCGGTGAGGATACCGTTGTCGTCAAAACCAGCGGCACGCACACCGGGAAGGGCGGTGAGCTGTGCCAGCACACGTCGCAGGAAGGGCGTCGCGGCTTCGGCGTGGTAGCCGGCGGCGTCGGCGTCAATGCTGACCGAGACCAGGTGCTCGGGGTTGAAGCCGAGCGGGGTTTGGCTGAGCAGGCGCAAACTGCGGACGAACAGTGCGGCGCCGACCAGCAACACGACCGAGAGCGCGACTTGACCGACGACCAACAGCTTGCCGAGGGGCATTCCGCCCCGAATCAGGCCGTGCAAGATGTGGCGGGAACGGCCAGAGCCGCCCCGGCCCTGCGCCTGGAGGGTGGCGTTGGGGTTCATGCCGGAGAGCCGGAGCGCGGGCGCGAGGCCAAAAAGGATGCCGGTCAGCAGGCAGATCAGGGCGACGAAGCCCAGCACGCGGGCGTCGGGCGTGAGGCTGAGGGTGATAGGCGAGGAGGCGGGCGCCACCAACCGGAGCAAGAGCGGGTCGAGCCAGAAAGCGAGGCCGGCGCCGAGGACGCCGCCGAGAAGGGCCAGGAGGACGCTCTCGGTGAGCAGTTGGCGCAGGATACGTCCGCGACGGGCGCCCAGGGCGAGCCGCACCCCGATCTCTTTTTGGCGGGCCATGCCGCGGGCCAGCATCAGGCTGGCGAGGTTGACGATGGCGAGTAGGAGCACCAGGCCCACCAAGCCAAAGAGGGCAAGCAGCGGATCGCCGAACTGGCGGCGCACGGCGGAGGCGCCGCGGCCGCCGGGCGAGAGTTCGAGCCGCTGGCCGAGCAGCTCGCGTTTGCCGGCGGCGTCGGTGGCGGCGCCGGCCTGTTGCTGTACCGACTGCAAAAACAGTACATTGCTGGCGGCTTGGGCTTGGGCGAGGGTGATCCCGGGCTGCATGCGGCCCATCACCTGCAGCCACATCAGGCGGGAGACGCCGGCGGGATCGTGCAGCCGATCAATGCCCGGCAGCACCACCGGCGTCATGGCGAGAGGCAGAAAGAGGCCGGGGGCATCCCCGACGTTTTCGCCGAAGAAGCCCGGAGGGGCGATCCCGATCACGGTGAAGAGCTGGCCATGCAAGCGCACATCGCGGCCGACCACCGCAGGGTCGCGGTTAAAGCGCTGGTCCCAGTAGGCGTAGCTCATCACCGCTTCGGGCTCAGCGCCGATGGCGAGCGGCTGGTTGGCATCGAAGAGGCGACCCCGGTAAGCGGGAACCTCGAGCACCGCAAAGTAGTTGTTGCTCACCAGCTTGGTGGAGGCGGGCTCCGGGGCCGCCGGCTGCCCGGGAGCGCTCCAATCCACCTGGCTGCTGGTGGTGCCACTCTGCGCCGCCAGGACGCCGGTAAAAACACGGTTGTTATCGCGAATGTGGGTGTACTCGGAGTAGGCGAGTTCGCCGCGGTTCCCGTCGGTGGTCCCGAAGCTGTCCCCAATGGCGCCCGGGTTGGTGAGGAGCGCGAGCTGCTCGGGATGGCCGACCGGGAGCAGACGCAGAATCGTGGCATCGACCAGGGTGAAGATGGCCGTGTTGGCGCCAATGCCGAGGGCAAGGGTGAGCAGCGCCACCGCGGTAAAGCCGGGCGCCTTCAGCAGCGTACGCGTGGCGTACCGTAGGTCGGCTACCAAGTTCATGGACGCTATTCCTCCCGAAGCGCAGTCAAGGGGTCCACTTGGCTGGCTCGCAGCGCGGGCAGATAGCCGGCCAGGAGGGCAACAGCGGCGAGCACGGCGGCGGCGCCAAACAGCGAGGCGGGGTCGTAGTACTGCAATCCGAAGAAATGGATTTGGCTGGCGACCACTTTGGCGCCGCCCAGGCTGGCGGGGACGCCAATGACCAAGCCGAGAATCACAACCACGACAGTTTCACCCAGGATCATGCCGATCACCGCGCCGCGGCCGGCGCCGAGCGCCATACGCACGCCGATCTCGGGCGTACGCCGGGCGACGCCGTACGACATTACGCCATAGAGTCCGATCGCGGCCAGCAGCAGCGCCAGGATGCCGAAGAAACTGCTGAGCTTGGCCAGCATTTTCTGGGTGGCGAGCGAGTCGCCGATCATGGCGGACATGTCGTGAAACGTAGGAGTCCTGAGGTTCGGATCCACCGAATGGACCGCCTGGCGCAGGGCCGCGGAGAGAGCCCCGGAGTCAGTGGTACCGCGGACCAGGATATTGGAGCCGCCGGAGATGGGGCCGGGAAGGTTGTTGTAGAACGACAGGTAGAAGCGCGGCGGGGTCTTTTCGCCGAGGTTGTTATATTTTGCGTCCTTGACCACGCCCACCACGGTGTAAACGGCGTTCTTGTCGTCGGGGTAGAGATCGTGGAGTTGCTGGCCGAGCGGGTTGCGGCCGGCGAAGAACTGCTTCTCCATGGTCTGGTTGATGACCGCGTTGCGGGTGGAGGAAGTTTCGTCCTGAACGTTGAGCGTGCGCCCGAGGAGGAGCCCAATGCCGGTGGTCTTGAAGTAGTCGGCGCTGACGGTATCGAAGCGCGCGCCGGCTCCCTTCTGCCCGTTGGGCGGAACGAATCCTTCCACCGCGATTGGCAGCCCGGACTCGCTGCCGGCAAACAGGCCATCGGTGGTGAGGGCGACGCTACGAACGCCTGGGGTGGCGGCAAGCTGCTCGGTCAGGCGGTGCCAGAAGGCGGGGAGGGCGTCATCCTTGTAGCCGGCTGCGCCCGCGTTGATACCGAAGAGAATGAGGTGGTCGGAGTTAAAGCCGAGCGGCACCGCGTTCAGTTTCTGCAGGCTGCGCACGAAAAGGCCGGCGCCGACCAGCAGGACGATGCAGAGGGCGACCTGGCCGATGATCAGCACCTTCCCCAAGGGCAGACCGCCGCGCAGCCATCCGCTGAAGACGTGGCGGGTACGGCCCGAGCCACCGCGCCCCTGCGACTGCAAAGTCGCGTTGAGATCGAGCCGGGCCATGCGCATCGCCGGCGCCAGACCAAAAAGGATACCGGTGAGCAGGCAGAGCACCGCGACGAAGCCCAGCACGCGCCAATCGGGCGAGAGATCCAGGGCCACCGGATTCCCCGGATCGGAGACGAGGCCAAGCAGGAGGCGGTCGCCCCAGATGGCGAGCAGCGCACCCAGCAGACCGCCGAGAATCGAAAGGAGCACGCTTTCGGTCAACAGTTGGCGCAGGATGCGGATGCGCCCCGCACCCAGGGCGAGGCGCACGCCCACTTCCTTCTGGCGGGCGGTGGCGCGGGCGAGAAGCAGGCTGGCCAGGTTGACGGTGGCGAGCACCAGCACCAGGCCGACCAGGGCGAAGAGCGCAAGCAACGGATCGCCGAAGTCGCCGCGTACACTGGAGGATCCGCGGCCGCCCTGACTGAGGACAAGCTTTTGGCCCAGAATGTCGTGGCGGCTTTGTGCATCCTGGGCGGCGCCGGCCTGCTCCTGAATCGAGCGCAAAAAGATCACGTTGCTGGCGGCCTGCGCCTGGGCCAGCGTGACCCCGGGCTTCATGCGACCCATCACCTGAAGCCACATCATGCGGGAGACGCCGGGCGGATCATGCAGGCGGTCACGGCCGGGGTAGACCTGGGGCGTCATGCTCAGCGGGAAAAATAAGTCGGGGACCTGGCCGACGTTTTCGCCCGAGAAGCCGGGCGGGGTAACGCCGATCACGGTGAAGACATGGCCAAAGACGCGGACGTTGCGGCCGATCACGCCAGGATCGCGGTGGAAGTGCTGGTTCCAGTAGCCGTAGGTCATCACCGTGATCGGGCTGGCGCCGATCGCTCCGTCGTCGGCGGCGGTGAAGGTGCGGCCGCGGTAGGCGCCGACCTGGAGAACGGAAAAGTAATTGCCGCTGACCATCTTGACGTTGGCCTGCTCAGGAGCCTCGCCGGTCGCGCTCCAATCCACCGGATCGCGGCTGGTGTCGCTCTGCGCCGCCATCAAGCCGCTGAAGACGGTGTTGTGGTCGCGGAGCTGGAGGTACTCGGAGTAGGCGAGCAGGTCGCGGGTACCGCCCGAGGTCCCGAAGCTGGTGCCGCTGGCGGTGGGGTCGGTCAGCAGGGCCAACTGCTCGGGATGGGGCACCGGAAGCAGCCGGAGGAGGGTGGCATCCACCAGCGTAAAGATCGCGGTGTTGGCGCCGATGCCGAGCGCCAAAGTGAGCAGTGCCACGGCGGTGAAGCCGGGCGCTTTCAACAACATGCGGACGGCGTAGCGCAGGTCTTGGAACATGAGCCCTCCCCTCCCCTTATGACGGCGCACCCAGCTATCGGTTAGCGTAACCGCGTTTCCGCGTTTTGGTTACTCTTCTACCAGACCGTTCGCAGAGCCGCACATCGCCGGATCGCCCGGTCGGCGGTGACCAATACAGCGTCCTCGGCCCACGCGGTGGCCCCGATCAAGCGATCCCCGGGATCGTTGGGAAACTCCGGCGGCAGTTCCTGCGATAAGGCGCTGATGCGCGCTGTCATTGGGAGCACAACGAAACGCTCCTCGATTTGTGCCAGGTACTCCTCGATGGCGACTCCTACGTCAATATGCAGGAAATCGCCAGTCCCTGGCCGGCTGCGCGCCCGTCCTGAATGAACTTGCGAGCCCGGGAGGTAATCCGATCGGAATCCATAGCCAGCCAGACGACTACGTGCGAGTCGACCAAGATCATCCCAAATCGCCCCACTCCTCCAGCGAAAGAACCGGGGCTACGATGTCCCCATTAACGCGGATTTTCCCTCGCATAAATCCGAAGATAGGGTCGGGATCGGCTACGACAGGGACCAGCTTGGCTACCGGTTTTCCCCGCTTCGTGATGACCACTTCTTCGCGCCTCGCCTGCACTTCATCCTTGAGTTGCAGACAGTGCGCCTTGAACTTTCCAGCGGCAATTTGCTTCATGACCTGTTCCCATGGTCATGTTAGCACCGCCTGTCGGACTACTTGAGGTATTTGGCGTACCAGTCGAGGTAGCGCTGCATGCGGTCGCGCTGGAAACTGGGGCGGGTGATGCCGTGCCACTCGCCGGGGTAGACGATGAGCTCGGTGGGGACGCCCAGGCTGCGCAGCGCCTGGTACATCTGCTGGCCCCCCTGGAGCGGAACGTTGGAGTCGCGGTCGCCGCCCAGGAAGATGGTTGGCGTTTTGATCCGGTCGGCGTGCAGGAACGGGTAGGAGATCTTCTGGTAGGTGGCCCAGGCTTTGGCATTCCAGGGCGGACCGATCTCGTAGTCGTACTGAATGATGTACTGGTCGGTGCCGTAGAAAGCGACGGTGAAGCCGGTGCCGGCCCCGTCGGTGGCGGCCTTGAACCGGGTATCGCTGGCGATCATGTAGTCGGTGAGGAGGCCACCGTAGCTCCAGCCGCCCACGCCGAGGCGCTGGGGGTCGGCGATGCCCATCCCGATGACGTGGTCGACGCCAGCTTCGAGGTCTTTGACCTCGAGATCGCCCCAATCGGCGGCGATGGCGCGCTGGAACGCCTGCCCTCGTCCCGAACTGCCGCGATAGTTGACCGCGAGAACGGCGTAGCCGTTGGCGGCGAACATCTGGCCCTCGAGGTTGAAGCTGTGCCCATCCTGGCCATTGGGACCGCCGTGGATGCGAAGCAGCAGCGGCACCTTCGCTCCAGCATGGTAGCCAACCGGAGTGATGAGCAGCCCGTGAACGTCGGTGCCGTCGGCGCTCTTGAAGTCCACGTCGCGCACCTTGCCGAGTTCAAGCTGGGCAAAGAGGGCGTCGTTCTGATGACTGAGCTGGCGGGGGACGGCACCGTCCAGGGCATAGACCTCGGTCGCCCTGTCGTCATGGGCGACCAGCGCGGCCTGGCAGCTTCCGCCGAAGGTCAGGCTACTCAATACGATGGGGCGCGAAAGGAGAGGCGTTACTTGATGGCTGGCGATGTCCACGCGGGCGGGGTAGACCGAGCGGTCATCCGCGGCGAGGACCTCGATGGTCTTGCCGCCGGAGTCAAAATGGGGTTGCGAAACGCCCCGGTCGAACTCGGTGGTGAGGATGGCGGGCTGGCCCGGCCCATCGGCGGGGATCACCGCCAGGCGCTGCATGGTGTAGGCTCCCCACTGGTTGGCGGCACCCTCCATGAAGGCGAGCGTGCGGCCATCGGGCGACCAGGCGGGCCGGGAGTCCTCGGTAAACGCGCTGGAGTCGGTGATGGCGCGGGCGACCGAGTTCGGCTGCGCGGTGGCGACGTAGAGCTGACCATCGAGCTCGCGTTCGGGATGCTTGTCGTGGTTGCTGATGAAGGCGATGCGGGTTCCGTCGGGCGACCAGGAGGGGTTGCTCTCGTTGTAGCTGCCCTGGGTGAGCCGCTCCATCTTGCGGGTGGCGAGGTCGAACAAATAGATGTAGGTCTTGCGGTCGCTGAGGAAACCGATGCGGTCTTCCTTGAATTTATAGCGGTCGATGACGATGGGTTTGGGTGGGTCGCCGGGTTTGGTTTCGGGAGCGGGATCCTGGACCACAAGGGCGAGGCGCTTGCTGTCAGGCGACCAAGCGTAGCTCTCGAGGCTTCCCTTCACCGCGGTCAACTGCTCCGCCTCTCCGCCGGTGCGGTCGAGCAGCCAGACTTGGCTACCCTTGGCCGGCCCCGGACGAGACGAGGTGAAGCTCAAGTACTTGCCGTCAGGCGACCAGCGCGGCGAGGATTCGGACCCTTCGCTCGCGGTCATCTGCAGATTGCGGCTGCCGTTAAAACTCGCCATCCAAATGTGGGAATGGTGGGCGTCGGCTTTAACGTCGGTGGACTGGGTGACGTAGGCGACCCACTGCCCGTCGGGCGAGCACTGCGGATCGCTCACGGCGCGCATGCGCGCCATGTCGTCGAGGTTGAGGCGGCGCGGGGCGGACGCGGACTGCGCGCGAGCGAGCGGCAGCAGCGTAAGCGAGAGGGCGGCGGCAAGACAGAGGCGCGTGCGCATGCGGGGAGAATAACAAAAATCCCGCCGCACGGCGTTGCTCGTGCCCCGCGGATCAACTCGGGAGCAGCGGATTGCGCCACCGCAGACCGGGAAACCTGCTGAAGTCCCGATCGGTGGTGCAAAACTCAGCCCCGTGTTCGAGCGCCAAGGCGGCCAGGCTCGCGTCGGTAGACAAGGGCCCTCGGCATTGGCCTTCGCGCATCATCTGTTGAAACAGGGGCCAGTGCCGTGGACCGGGTACGAGAGTCATGACGTTGGACCGCTGCAACCAACTGGCAACCATCTCCAGCGCATGCGATGGTTCGAGGGCCGGGTGCATGATCCGGGAATTGGTGGCGAGACGGACGAAGGCGTGCAGGACCGACCACGGCAATCCAACCGGCTCCAAACCGCTCAGGGTCGCCTCCCACCATGCGCGTGCCGAGGCGTGCTGGGCAGAGTCGGCGAACTGCGCGTAGAGCAGGAGATTGACGTCGGGAATCGTCACCGGGACCAGGGCCCGCCATCGTCATCGAGCAGCTCGGCGATTTTATCGATGTTAATCCCCGGGCGCGGGCCCCCCGGGCTCGGCTGCACCACAAAGCGCGTCTGCCGGCGGGGATGGCGCAGTGCATCGAGTCCGAGACGCAGACACTCGTTCACGACTTGGCGAAAGCTAGTGCCACGGCGATGCATTTCAGCCTGCAAGCGCTGATAGGTGCTATCGTCGATCGCCAGCGTGGTTCGCACATTGCAATGCTAGATGCCATGGCATCATGATGTCAAGGGCTTGCCCCCTTCTGCTTCCAGCGTGGTGGCGTATACTGACGGCCATGAACGCCGCAACTTGTCTGATCGCCGCTGCCGCGCTGAGCGTGGCGCTAGGAGCGCAAGGTTCGCACGGTCCCGCCGGGCCGCCGCGGACCAATGTTCCGCAATCCGAGGTGGACGCGATCACCCACTCGGTGCTATTGATCGATACCCACAACGACATCACCAGCAAGACGGTGGACGGGCTGGATATCGCGGCGCCGTCGTCATGGAATGGGACCTCGGGCACGATGACCGATGCCGGGCGTCTGCGCCGCGGCGGGGTGGGGGCGGTATTTTTCGCCGCCTACGTGGCGTCCACCTACGTCCAGGGTAACCATAGCGCCAACCGCACGCTGCAGATGATTGACACCATCCGGCACGACATCGTGGCGGGCCATCCCAACGACTTCGTCCTCGCCACCAGCGCCGACCAGATCGAGGCGGCGCACCGGCAGGGCAAGATCGCGGCCCTGATCGGGATCGAGGGCGGGCACGCCATCGAGGACAGCCTGCGGCTGCTGCGCGACTACTACGTGCTGGGGGCGCGGTACATGACCCTCACCCATACCAACACCAACGACTGGGCGGACTCCTCCGGCGATATTGCAAACACCGCGGTGGCGCATCACAACGGCCTGACGCCGTTTGGCAAGCAGGTGGTGCTGGAGATGAACCGGCTGGGGATGATGGTGGATATCTCCCACGTCGCCGACCAGACCTTTTGGGATGCGCTGGCCACCAGCCAGGCGCCGCTGATCGCCTCGCACTCCTCCTGCCGGGCGCTCACCAACGCCCCGCGCAACATGACCGACCCGATGATTGCGGCGCTGGCGGCCAAAGGCGGCGTGATCCAGATCAATTTCTACTGCAACTTTATCAGCCAGCGCTATGCCGATGCGGATAAGGCACACGAGAAGAATATCCCTCCGGCGACCCTCAAGGACGTGCTCGACCACATTGACCACGCGGTGAAGATCGCCGGTATGGACCACGTCGGGATCGGCAGCGACTTTGACGGCATCGAGTGCGCGCCCACGGGGCTGTCGGACGTATCGCAGTTCCCCAACCTGACCCGGGCCTTGCTGGAGCGCGGCTACTCGCGTGGCCAAATCGAAAAACTCTATGGCGGCAACACGCTACGCTTAATGCGGCAGGTCGAAGCGGTGGCGCACAAACTCCAGAAGGAAAGGCCGGCGTCGGGGACTGAGTAGCGCCAATGATTCGGGACAAAACGGGGTATGCGTCGATCAGGGCTCCTGCGTTAGTGCCGGCAATGCAGTGGACGCAGGCGGCGGTGTTTCGCAACCTCGCATCAATGATTGGCGCGGGCCCCAGCAATGACCTACTGCGGGGACGTATCTCACGTTTTTCACTGGATGCGCTGGTGAATATTGCCACCGCCCTGGGTTGCCGGGTGCGGGTAAAGCTGACCGCGGCTTAGCCGAGCAGGGTGCGCAGGCGGGCCAACCCGGCGCGGCTGACCGGGAGACGGGCGGCGCCGGCGGCGGCATCGAGGACGGCGACTTGGGAATCCTTGCCGTAGGGCTCGAGGCGCTCGACGCGCTCCACGCGGACCAAATAGGAGCGATGAATGCGGACGAACTCCTTGGGGTCGAGCGCGGCCTCCAGGCTGGCGATGGTCTGTTGCTTGAGGTGCTTCTTGCCGGCCGTGGCGAGGGCGACGTAGTCGTCTTGGGCCTCGGCGTAGTCGAGCTTGCTCACCGGAATGATTGTGACCTTGGGCCCGTTGCGCACGACCACGCGCTGGAGGTAGCCGGGATGGGCGGCGGCGGCCAAAGCTGTAGCGGGCAGCGGGGCGCGGCGCTCCAGGGCGTGGCGCAATGCGGTTTCCAGCCGCTCGGCGGTGAAAGGCTTCAATAGATAGTCCACGGCGTGGACCTCAAAGGCGCGCAAGGCGTAGGCGTCGTGCGCGGTCACGAAGACCACGGCGGCGCCGGGGTCGCGCCCCTGCTCTCGATCGTCTCGCAGCAACTCGAGCACTTCAAAGCCATCGAGCTTGGGCATCTGGATATCGAGGAAGATGACGTCGGGCTTGAGTTCCTGGGCGGCCTTGACGGCTTCCAGACCGTTGGCGCACTCGGCCACAACTTCCACCGAAGCGGCGAGGGGCGGCGCGGCGAGCATCTCGCGCAGAATTTGGCGGGCAAGGGGTTCGTCATCGACGATGGCGGCGCGAAGCTTCATGCCGGCACCTCCTGGGGAAGCATGATGGTTACCGTAAACTGGCCGTTGGTAGCCGCCGTTTCGATGCTGGCGGCGGCGCCGAAGCGGGCTTCGAGGCGGTTACGGACATTGGCCAGGCCGAGGCCGCCGCTGCCCGGCCGGGGCGAGAGCGCGTCCAGCGCTTCGGGATCGTAGGGATTGCATACACACAGGCGGAGACCGTCGCCGGTCCAGGCGGCGTCGAGACGGATCCATCCCCCTTCGAGAAGTTGGGCGATGCCATGCACCACCGCGTTTTCGACCAGGGGCTGCAGCAGCAGCGGCGGCACCTCGGTGGCAAGCGCGCCTGGGGCGATGTTTTCTTCGAAACGCAGGCGCGGGCCAAACCGGATCTGCTCGACCGCGAGGTAGGCGCGGGTGAGATCGAGTTCGTCGGCGAGCGGCACTCCACGGCGCTCACCCAAACGGAGAGTACGGCGGAGGAAATCCCCCAGCAGGACACACATCTCTCGCGCGCGCGCCGGATCGGTGGCGGTGAGCGCGCTGATCGAGTTCAGGCTATTGAACAAAAAGTGGGGGTTGAGCTGGGCCTTGAGCGCGCGCAGTTCGGCCTCGCGGGCAAGGATCTCGGCGCGGCGGGCGGTCTCGGCGCCAATCCAGAGGTAGTACCCCGCCACGGTCAGAAGGTAAAGCAGGAAGCCGGCACCGCCGATCAGCGCGGTTACGCCGGCGGCCAACCTAACTCCCAGCGCCGC
>DATNAC010000088.1:0-3295 GCA_035573035.1 Terriglobales bacterium | reverse complement strand
GGGCGGGTGTACCCTTCTGATTACCGCTTTGCGGGGCAATTTGCGCGGAAAGGCTGTAGGCGAGCGCCAGCGCAGCGATAATCAAATAGCGGAGCCGAACCAGCATAAAACGCGCGCAACTGCGGCGAAACACCCCTTTGGGAAAAGTACCACGGGGAGCGGGCGGGTCGGTCAAAAGCTGCCATGACTTGTCCTCGATGTCATCGCCAGGCCCATGATGGCCGCTGCCAACCGGCGGAAAGTCAGGCCTCGCTGCTGCCGCCCCTGCCGGATTGGCGGGTGGAGTTGCAACATCGAGTGGAGTCCTACCGCAGCCGGCGGCGGCCGCGGGGCGAAGACCAAGCGGTGGATGTTGGCGAGCCCCGGGTGCTGACGTTTCGGCCGGAATCCACCGGAATCGAAGTATTGCGCCGCGCCAGTTCCGCCGAGCCAGTGGAGTTGGAGCCCCTGGCCGACCCGGTCGTCCTCGCGACCCGGCCGCGCGAGGAGGACACCCGGGAACTAGCGCCCCGGCTGATCATGCTCCCCGAAAATCCGCCCACTCCGATTCCCGAGTGGCCATGTTTGTCCGAACCCGAAGGCATCGCGGAGCCGGTTCGCCTCCGCACGCCTCGGCGGCACACGGAGCTGGTACGCGAAGTGACGGCACTGCCCAGTGAAGCGGCGGCATTCTTGCAGATTCCGCTGCCGATGACCAGTCCGCCGGCCGCCGCCGTCTCCGCGCCCGGGATGGCGGTGGCGCCCCGCCCCGAGCGTCTGCGTGCCGGCATGGTGGACATCGGTATCGTTGGTTTGGCGGCGGTGCTGTTTGGATTTGCGGGCTGGGCCAGCCAAGGATTTCCCGCGCCAGAGGCCCACTGGGTGCGCCACCTGCTGCCGGCGTTGGTCCTCACGCCGGCGCTGCTGGGCGCGCTCTACCTCGCTGCTTGCGGTTGGCTGGGCGGCGTGACCGTCGGTATGGAGCGCGCCGGGTTGACGTTGGCGTCTTTGGATGGCACGCTCACCCCGGAAGCGCGGCGGCGTCGCGGGTGGGCCAGCTTGGTCTCACTGGCGGCCTTGGGCATGGGATACGCCTGGATCTTTTGCGACAGCCAACAGCTAACTTGGCACGACTATATTTCGCGGACCTATGTGACGCGGACGCACGATACGGCGGAGGCCGCCATCGAGGAACCATGAGGGTTTGGCGCGCCGCCGCGGGAGTCGTGCTGCTCGCCGGCAGTCTGAGTCTGGCGGCGCAGTCCCCCGCGGCGCTAACGCAGCGGTTGGACGCCATGGCGCGACCGCCGGTGGGGCAGACCGCTC
The DNA here is from genome assembly GCA_035573035.1 of Terriglobales bacterium. Lineage (GTDB taxonomy): Bacteria > Acidobacteriota > Terriglobia > Terriglobales > SCQP01 > SCQP01. The sequence goes on along the minus strand of DATNAC010000088.1, from coordinate 1,990 downwards.
CGCTGCACGGCGCCAGTCTCGACTGGCACGGCCTCCACTTCAACTTTGCCGACGGTGTCATGACGCTGGCCGCGGCGGTGGAGGGCCAGGTAACGAGCGCGGCGTTCTCCGGGGCGGGCACCCTGCAGGTTGCGGCGCCAAGTGCGCCCGCGTGGCGGCGGGCCATCGAACAACAGCAGATGGAGCGCTTTCTGGGCCGTCCAGAGATCCAGGTGAACTTCACCGCAGCCGTTTTCCGCTTTGCCAACCCGGACGCGCTGGTGCGCGGTTTGCAGCCTGCGGCTCACTTTACCCCGGGGCCTGACAACGATGCGGCGAAGTTGTGGCGCGATCGGGCACAGGAGGCGGAGAAGAGCGGGGCGCCCATCATGGCGCGCGTACAGGCCGCGCTGGACAGCCAGGGGGCGTCGAGCGAACTGCTGCTGGCCGAGTTGAAGGTGCGGGATGGCTGGGTGGATGTCCAGTACGATCCGGCCAAGCCAGAGCCTCTGCGCATCGTGGCCGAGGGCAAGGATCGCAACGGCGATGCCGGTGGGGAAATCTGGACCGAGTTCGCTCCCGATGCGGCGAAAGCGCCGGTGCCCCTGCCCGCGGTTGGCGACTATGGAATCCAGCTAAAGGTGGCCTCCAACCTGGAACTCCAGGCGCGAGTTCAGGTGCGGATTGCCGGCAGCGGGGAGCGCGGCGTGCTGCTGGGTCTCGATTCCGGGCTGCGGGTCAGCAGCGTTCAGGCGCAAGGGGAGGAAGTCTCCTGGGCCCAAGCGAAAGCCCCGGGCGCCTGGCTCTATGTGCAGCTGCCCTCGCCGCTGCAGGCTGGTCTGCCGCTTTCGCTAACCATCACCTACCAAGGCCAGGGCGGCCTGCGATCGGGCGCGACCGGGCACGACTGGGCCTCGGTGCCGGGCTGGTATCCGGTGGTGATTGGCGACGATCCGGCGCCCCTGGCCCGGTTTCATATCCAGGTGGACGCCGACAAACGCTTCCATGTCCTGACGACCCCGGCGGACCTGCCGCTGCGCGCCGCCGGCATCGCTCTCGGCGAGGACGAAATCTCCACCCGATCGCTGCGTCTGGCGGACGGATCGAGCCTGGAGGCAACCGTGGCCGCTCCCCGCAAGGAAGATCCACTGGGGCTCGCGCCGCTAGCGGGAGCCAAACTGCTGGATGCGATCAACGTGCTGGGGACGGCGTTTGGACCTTATCCCTGGAAGTCCACCGGCTTGGCCGTCTCCGGCGCCGCAACCGGTTCAATGCCAGGGCTGATCATCTTTGATCCCCGCTGGTTCGTCGACACCGGTTCGGCCCAAAGTCAATTGGATCCCGCGGTGAGCGTGGCGGCGCAGTGGTGGGGAGGATCGAGCGTGGCCGCCGGTCCGCATGACGAGTGGCTGATCTCCGGCTTGGAAGCCGCCGGCGGTTTGATCTACCAAGAGGACCGATACGGGCGCGACGCAAGCGCGGCGACGCTGCGCAGTTGGCGCGATTACCTGCTGGAAAAAGACGAGGCGGGGAGAGTTCCGGCTGACAGCGGTCCGCTTTGGCTGGGCGGGGAACGGCTTTCCGCGCCGGGAGAAATCGGGCAGGTGGCGTTGTTTGCCAAGAGCGGTTACGTCATCGAGATGATCCGGGAAATGCTGCGGGACCCGCGCACCGCCAACCCCGATGCCGGGTTCATTGCGCTGATGCGGGACTACCGCCGGGCCTACGGCGCCGCGCCGCTGCGCACGGCTGACTTTCAGGCGATGGTGGAGAAGCACATGACCTCCGCCATGGATTTGGACCACCGGCACAGCATGGATTGGTTCTTCCAGCCGCTGCTGTGGGGCCGTCTGATACCGCACTTGAGTTTCCACGCCGAAGAAGCTCCGGCGGTGAAGGGCGTGGCGCAGGTAGCCCTGACCGTGGACAACCCGCAGCACTGGCGCGGCCTGCTGCCGGTGTACTTGTTCCGCGACCAGGACACATGGGTGCGGGGCATGATTCCAGTCAC
>DATNAC010000087.1:0-104829 GCA_035573035.1 Terriglobales bacterium | reverse complement strand
CCTCCGAGCTCGCCCTCCTTCTTGCGCAACTCAAGGATGACCTCTTCCTCCTCGAAGTCCGGCGCCACACCGGCGACATCAGCGAGGCCGAATACGAGCGTCTCCGCGCCGCCCTCAACGCCCGCCTGGACCAACTCGCCGGCCGCGTGCCCTCCGGGGCGATATAATCAGAAGTTGCTATGCGGCCCGTTACCTGGAAAATCGGCCTCGTGCTCGTGGTGATCCTGGCCACCTTGGGCTGGCTCGCCTTCACCGGCATCCGCGACAGCAAGGCCTACTTCGTCACCGTGAGCGAGCTCGCCGCCATGCCGTCCGGCGAAGCCCACGCCCGCAACCTGCGCGTTTCCGGCGACGTGGTCCCCGGCAGCATCCGCAAGAGCGCCGCCGAAACCGACTTCCAGATCCGCCAGGGCGGACGCCTGCTCGCCGTCCGCTACGTCGGCACCGACCCCTTGCCCGATACCTTCGTGGATAACGCCCAGGCCGTGGCCGCCGGGCGCCTGCTCAGCAACGGCAACTTCCGCGCCGACGGCGTGCAGGCCAAGTGCGCCTCCAAATACGAGCCCAAGGACGCGCGCGCCAAGGGCATGGCCCCCCGCACCACCGCCGGCAGCATGAACTAATTCATGGCCGCGCTCCTCCGCTGCGATCGGGTGAGCCGCTTCTTCGGCGACCATCCCGTCCTGCGCCAGGTCAGTTGCGAGCTCCACTCCGGACAACTCATCGCCCTGGTCGGCGCCAACGGCGCCGGCAAAAGCACCCTGCTCCGCATCTTCGCCGGCGCCCTCAAACCCACTGCGGGTGAGGTATGGCTCGGCGACGCCCGCGCCGGTTCCGCCGCCGCCCGCGCCCAAACCGGCTTCCTCTCCCACCAGAGCCTCCTCCACCCCTCGCTCACCGTGGACGAGAACCTCGACTTCTACGCCACGCTCTTCGGTCTCGCCCATCCCCGCCAGGCCGCGCAACAAGCGCTCGCCCAGGTCCACGGCGAACACCTCGGCCCCCGCCGCGCCGGCGAACTCTCGCAAGGCATGCGGCAGAAGGCCGCGCTCGCCCGCTGCCTCCTCCACCGCCCCCGGCTGCTTTTGCTCGACGAACCCTTCGCCTCCCTCGACGCGGCTACGGTCGCCGAACTCCGCGCCCGCCTCGCCGAGCTCCGCCAGGCCGGCCTCGCCCTGCTCGTCAGCAGCCACCAGGCCGAGGCCCTCGCCGGCCTCACCGACGGCGCCCTCTGCCTCGAACGCGGCCGCGTCGTCCACCCCGATGCGGACCCGGTCGTCCTGGGAGGCATCCGGTGAGCGCCGCCCGCATCGCCTGGGCCGTGCTCCGCCGCGACCTGCTCATCGAGCTGCGCGGCCGCGAAGCCCTGCTCGCCATGGGCTTCTACGCCCTGCTGGTCATCGTCATCTTCAGCTTCGCCTTCAGCGCCGACGCCGACCTCACCCTGCGCGCCGGCGGCAGCCTGCTCTGGGTCGCCATCCTCTTTGCCGCCATGGTCGCCCTCGACCGCGCCTTCCTGCGCGAGTCCGCCGAGGCCACCCTCAGCGGCCTGCAAACCACCCCGGCTTCCGGCGCCGCCATCCTCGCCGGCAAGTTCGGCTCCAGCTTCCTGCTCATCTGTGCCGTCGAAGCCGTCCTGCTGCCGCTCTTCGCCGTCCTCTTCAACGCTCCGGCGCACACCCGCTGGGGAGGCATCATCCTCACCGCCCTGCTCGGCACCTGGGCGCTCGCCGCCAACGGCACCTACTTCTCCGCCCTCAGCCTCCACAGCCGCCAGCGCGGCCTCCTTCTGCCGCTCCTCCTGTTGCCTGTGGCCATACCCGCCATCCTGGCCATGGTCCAGGCCACCCAGGTGTTCCTGGGCGGCCCCGGCGTGGCAAACTATTGGTGTAGGCTTCTCATCGGCTACGACATCATCTACACCGCCCTCGGGCTGGGGCTCGCCGATCTGGTACTCGAAGTTGAGTAAAACCTTCCAAGCCAATCTTCTCGGCGCGGGCACCCTGGCGCTCCTGCTGGCCGCCCTCTACTGGGCTCTGTACGGCGCGCCCACCGAGGCCACCATGGGCACCATCCAGCGGATCTTCTACTACCACGTGCCCGCGGCCGCCGCCTCCTGGACCGCTCTCGCCATCAACGCCCTCGCCAGCCTCGCCTACCTCGCCACCCGCTCGCGCAAGGCCGACGCCCTCGCCGTTGCCGGCGCCGAGGTCGGCCTCGCCTTCCTCACCATCGTGCTCATCACCGGCCCCATCTGGGCCCGCCCGGTCTGGGGCGTCTGGTGGGTCTGGGATCCCCGCCTCACCCTCACCCTCGCCATGTGGGTGATGTATGCCAGCTATCTCATCCTGCGCCAACTCACCCCCGAAGGCGGCAGCCAGCCCCGTCTCGCCGCCGTCCTCGCCGTCTTTTTCGCCGCCGACATCCCCATTGATTACATGTCCATCCGCTGGTGGCGCGGCCAACATCCGGCTCCCGTGCTGTTCGGCGGCCCCGATAGCGGCCTCGCTCCGCGCATGCTGGCGGCGCTGCTCCTCTCCATGACCGCCTTCCTGGCCCTGATGGCCGTTCTGGTCGCCATGCGCTACCGCCAGGAGCTGCTCCGCGACCGCATCACCGGCCTGCGCCAGCGCCGCATGCTCGCCGCCGAAAACTGAGGAACCCCCATGGCTAGCCTCTTCGCCGCTTTTGTTGTCGCCTGGACCATCCTGATGATCTACGTCCTCACCTTGGCCGCGCGCCAGCGCCGCCTCGCCCGCCAGTTGCAGTCGCTCGAGACCCAGGAAGCCCGCGGCTCCGAGACCGGGGTCCATGTCCGCTAACCCCGCCGGCGCCGATCTCTCCGCCGCCCCGGCCGCCGCGGCCGCGTATCGCCATTTCCAAACGGTGGCGGAAGCCATCGCCCGCGAGGCCGGCGCCCTGCTCAACCGCTACCGGTTCCAAGTCAACATCGAGTACAAGGGCGAGGCCGACCTTGTCACCCGCGCCGACCGCGACTCCGAAACGCTCATCACCCGCCGCCTGCGCGACGCCTTCCCCGATCACGCGCTGGTCGCGGAAGAAGGCGCTCGCGCCGAAGCCGCCGGTGAGTACCGCTGGTGGGTGGATCCGCTCGACGGCACCACCAATTTCGCCCACGGCCTGCCCATCTTCGCCGTGTCGCTCGGCCTCGAACACCAGGGCCGTATGGTCGCCGGAGTGGTCTACAACCCCGCCATCGACGAGATGTTTTCCGCCGTGTTGGGTGGGGGGGCCACCCTCAATGGCGTCCCCTGCCGTGTCAGCTCCCAACCCAACCTCGCCGCCGCGCTGCTCGGCACCGGCTTCCCCTCGCAAAAGCGGCACAAGAATCCGAACATCCACTTCTACCAGTACTTCAGCCTCCGCACCCACGGCATGCGCCGCCTCGGCTCCGCCGCCCTCGATCTCTGCTACACCGCCTGCGGCCGCTTCGAAGGTTTCTGGGAGCTCAACCTCCAGCCCTGGGACGTCGCCGCCGGCAAACTCATCGTCACCGAGGCCGGCGGACAGGTCTCCGACTTGCTGGGGCAACCGCATCATCTCCGCAGCCCCGAGATCCTCGCCACCAACGGCTGGCTGCACGGCCCCATCCTCGCCGCCTTCGCCGGCATGTTCGCCGGCCAGCGCGAGCCCATGGCCGATCCCGCCGCCTATCTCCAGTCGAGGCCCCGACCGGCGTGAAGGCTCGCGCCGCGACCCCCCGACGGCGGACCGTCCTGCGCCAGAAATCCTGGCGCCAGGTCCAAGCCCTGCTGCACGACCGCCGCCGCATCGTGCGCGACCCGGTGTTGAGCCACCACCGCCTGCTCCTGCCCCGCCTGCCCGCCGCCATGGAAGGCATGCGGATCGCTCATCTCTCCGACATCCATTACGGGATCTACCTCTCGCGGCGTGCTCTCAACCGGGTTATCGAGCTGACCCTGGCCCACAAGCCCGACCTGATCGCCCTCACCGGCGATTTCGTCACCCAGTCGCCGGTCTTCATCGATCCCGTCAGCGACCTGCTCGGCCGCCTGCACGCTCCGCTGGGGGTATGGGCGGTGCTCGGCAACCACGATTTCCGCGCCGGCGCCGAGGCGGTCACCCGCGGCCTGCGCCGCAACGGTATCAAAGTGCTGCGCAACCAGCACCGCGGCATCCGCCACCGCGGCACCCAGTTTCGCATTGCCGGGGTCGACGATTCCCGCCAGCACCCCGACGTGGCCGCCGCCCTCGGCCGCGGACAAGATCCGTTCACCCTGCTGCTGGCCCACAACCCCCTGGAGCTCGAAGCCGCCGCCGCCTGCGGCGTGGACCTCGTCCTCTCCGGCCACACCCACGGCGGCCAGATCAAGTTCGGCTTCGCCGAGCCCCTCTACCAGCGCTTTCTGCCCGCCGGTTTCATGAGCTGGGGGGATACCCAAATGTATGTGAGTCGCGGCCTGGGTAAAGTCATCCTCCCCATGCGCTTGGGTGCCCCCGCCGAGCTGGCCTTCTTCACGCTCCATGCGGGGTAGTGGAGTTTTCTTACCCCCGCAAAGGGGGCGATTTGCAACCGCGCGAGTCTAAGCATACTCTAACGGTAGTCATTCGGGTTCTCCCGGGAGAAAGTGAGTGATTCCTATGAGCGCCACTGCGATAACCATCCCGATCACCGCCGCCCTCGAACCGCCGCTGTCCGCGGCCCGGCCCGGGCGCCTGCCCGCCCGCGGTCCCGCAATCCTGGTCGTCGAGGATGACCGCAACATCCAGCGCAGCGTCAGCTACCAGCTCGGCCGCCAGGGCTACCAGGTAACCTGCCGCGACGACGGCGAGTCGGGCCTGGAGGAGGCCCTGCACCGCCGCTACAGCGTGCTGGTGCTGGACGTCATGCTGCCCCGCCTGGACGGTCTCAGCCTGTGCAAACAAGTGCGGCTGCACCGTCCCGACCAGCCCATCATCTTCATCTCGGCGCGCGGCACCGATCTCGACAAGATCACCGGGCTGGAGTTCGGCGCCGACGACTATGTCGCCAAGCCCTTCAGCCCGGCCGAGCTCGAGGCCCGCATCCGAGCCCTCCGCCGCCGCGCCGGCTACTCCGCGGCGGGGGTGGATGAGGCCTGCGTGATCGAGATCGCCGGCCTCGCGCTCGACTGCGGCCGCCATGAGCTGCGGGTGGAGGGCAACCCCATCCGCCTCACGCCCAAGGAATTGGCGCTGCTCCGCCTGCTGCTGAGCTCGCCGGGGCGCATCTTCACCCGCGAAAACCTGCTGGCCCAGGTTTGGGGCTTGTCCTACACCGGCTACAATCGCGCCGTCGACGCCCACATCAACCGCCTCAAGGCCAAGCTGCAGGCGCACCTGGGCTACATTCCCGAGTGGCTGGAAGGAGTCTATGGCGCCGGCTACCGCTTCCGCGACCCGCACGAGCCCGCCGCCTAGCCTGACGCCTCGCGGCCTGCCCGACGACCGGCTGCGCCTGGCGTTCATCAACCAGTACCGCGAGCTGGTGCTGGGCGCCATGGCCGCCGTCGCCGCCGGCGCCCGCCTGCTGGGCGCCGCCATCCCCGGCGCGGTCATCATCCTGTTGATTCTCTGGTCCGGCCTCGCCTTAAGCCTGACCCGGTTCAGCCGAAAAATTCAGGAGCCGGTCTGGCTCTATTGGGTCGAGTTCACCTACTTTGCCGCCGAACTCACCATCATCACCCGGCTCGCCCTCTCGGCCGGCGCGGCGGAGTGGCTCACCCTGCTGTTTTATGTGGTCACCGTGCTGTTCGCCAGCATCGTGCTGCCCCGCCGGCTCTCGCTTTGTATCACCGTCGCCGCGGCGGCGTGCTTCGCCGCCCTGCTGACCACCGACGCCATGCACGCCCCCCATCACTGGCGCGGCTCGGCCTGGGCGGACTCCAATAGCCTGTTCCTGCACCGCGGCTTGCCCCACCCCGCCTACCTCGCCCCGGTGCTCTTCCTGGGCGCGCTTGGCGGCTATGCCCTCATCGGTCTGACCCTGGCGCAGTTTTCGCGCATGCTCAACCGCCAGACCGTGGCGCTCCATCAGGCCAACCGCGACCTCAGCGCCGCCGGGCAGGAAATCCGCCTCCACCGCGACCACCTGGAAGACCTGGTGCGCGAACGCACCGCCGAACTGGAGCGCGCCAACCGGGAGCTGGTCCATCTCAACGAGATGAAAAGCAACTTTCTGGCCAACGTCAGCCACGAGTTGCGTACCCCGCTCACCTCCATCCGCTCCTTTTCGGAGATCCTGCTCGACTACCCCGAAGAGGACGTCTTCACCCGCTGCGAGTTCCTTGAGATCATCATCCACGAAAGCGACCGGCTCACCCGCCTGGTCAACGACGTGCTCGACCTCGCCAAGATCGAGTCGGGCAAAATGGAGTGGCGCCCCGAGCCGGTGGATTTTGCCCAGGTGGTGCGCGAATCGCTCGAAGCCGTGCGCATGGTGGCGGCCCACAAAAAGCTCAGCCTGCGCAACACCGTGCCCGATCCCCTGCCCCAGGTGCTCGCCGACCGCGACCGCCTGCGCCAGGTGCTCACCAACCTGCTCAGCAACGCCCTCAAGTTCACCTCCGCCGGCAGCGTGGCGGTCGGCGCCCGCATCGAAGGCGATGAGCTTGTGGCCTCGGTCGCCGATACCGGCATCGGCATCCCGCCCGAGGCCCAGCAGCGCATCTTCGAGAAGTTCCATCAGGAGGGCGACGCGCTCATGGACAAGCCTCCCGGCACCGGTCTCGGCCTGGCCATCTGCCGCGAGATCCTGGCTCACCTCCATGGCCGCATCTGGGTCGAGAGCGAGCCCGGCAAGGGCAGCGTGTTTTTCTTCGCCCTCCCGCTCGCGGGCCGCGACCCCGGCGACAACATCACCCGCCCGGCGGCGCACGGCCGCGCGCACAAGACGCCGGTACTCGGCTGAGCTCGCAGTTCCTTCTCTTGGGGGCGTGAACCGGCACGGGATCCGCGCTATACCTATCCGATAGGAGGTTTCCGTGAGCGCGACTCCGCTACGCAATACCGGCTCTGCCGCCGGTTCTCTCAACGAAGATACGATGATGCGGTTTGCCCACAAGGTCGTGGCCGACTTGGCCGCCGCCATGTCGGGGCCGCTGATCTACATCGGCGACCGCGAAGGCCTGTTCAAAGCGCTGGCCAACCGGCGCCTCACCGTCCCCGAACTCGCCGCGGCCACCGGCCTGCAGGAACGCTACCTGCGGGAATGGAGCTCCGCCATGGTGGCGGCCGAGTACCTCGAGTACGATCCCGCCACCGGCCAGGTCTGGCTCCCGCCCGAGCGCGCCATGGTGCTCGCCCAGGAAGAGAGCCCGGTGTTCTGCGGCGGCGCCGCCCAGATGATCCCCGATCACTACCGGCTCATCCCCCAGATCCGCCGCGCCTTTCACCAGGGCGGCGGGGTCGCCTATGCCGAGTACGGCGACGATACCTTCGAGGGTACCGAGCGCCTGTTCCGCGCCGGCTATCGGAACTTCCTGGCCCAGCAATGGATCCCCGCCATGCCGGAAGTTCACCGCCGCCTGCAAGAAGGCGCCAAAGTCGCCGACATCGGCTGCGGCCGCGGCCAGGCTCTCGCCGTCCTCGCCAAGGCTTATCCCCGAAGCCAGTTCTTCGGCTTCGACAACTACCCGCCGGTGGTGCGGCACGCCAACGAAATGGCCGCCCGCGAGGGATTGTCCGAGCGGCTCCACTTCGAGGTGCGCGCTTCCAACGACCTGCCCCAAACCCACGACTTCGACCTGGTGATGACCTGCGACAGCCTGCACGACATGGCCTCGCCCGAAGCCTGCGCCCAGTCCATCGCCGGCGCCCTCAAACCCGACGGCACCTGGTTCTGTATCGAACCCAACCTCGCCGACCGGCTGGAGGCGAACATCAACCCGTTGGGCAAGCTCTTCTACTCGGTGAGCACGCTCCAGTGCATGAGCTGCTCGCTGGCCAGCGGCGGCGCCGGCTACGGCGCGGGAATGGGGCCCGCTAACATCCGGCGCGTGGCGGCGGATGCCGGGCTGAAGAACTTCACCAAGTTGCCCATCGACAACCCCTTCAATCAGTTTTTCGCCATGCGGGCGGCCTGAAGTCAGGCCGTCTGCTTCTCGCGCTTGCGGGCGAAGTAGTAGTAGGCGGGGGTGCCGGCCAGGATGATGGCCAGGCCCAGGCTGGAATAGCCGAGATTCTGCCAGTAGGTAATCCCCAACAGCACCGCCGCCAACACCAGGAAGATCGCGGGCAGCACCGGGTATCCCCATCCGGAGTAGGGCCCGCGCTCGCCCCGCCGCCGGAACACGAACAAACTCGTCACCGCCAGCACGTAGAACAGCCACTCGGCAAAGATGGTGAGGGTGTATAGCGTCTGGTAGGTACCGGTGAGCGAGAACCCCATGGCGAACAGCGCCTGGATCAGCAACGAGACATCGGGCGTCCGGTGCAGCGGGTGCACGTGCGCCAGCTTCTTGAAGAACAGGCGGTCGTGCGCCATCGCAAACGGCACCCGCGCTCCCGAAAGGATCGAGCTGTTCAGCGTGGCGAACGCCGACACCATCACCGCCACCGCCACGAAGGCGCCGCCGCTGTGCCCGAACACCCGCGCTGCCAGGCTGGCCGCCACGTTGTCGCTGGCGGCGATCTCCACCGGCTTCAGGATGTAAAAGTACGCCAGGTTGATGCCGGCGTAAAACAGGAAGACGACGGCAATGCCGCCAACCATGGCGCGGGGAATCGTCCGCCCGGGATCGCGGATTTCGCTGCCCGCCAACGTGAGGTCGTTCCAGCCGTCATAGGCCCACAGCGCCGCCACCAGGGCGGTGGCGAAGCCACCGATGCCGACCGACCCCGGCAGCGACTGGGTCAGGTGCGTCCAACTGCCCTCGCCCCAGCCAAACGCCGCCACCGTCAGGGCCGCCACCAGCGCCAGCTTCAGCACCGTGAACACCGACTGCACCCGTCCGCCATGGCGGACACCGAAATAGTTGATCAGCGTCACGACGGCGATCACGCCCGCGCCCACCAGGTGCTCGCCCCGCAGTGCGCCGCCGCCCCAGCCGGGGTACAGCGGGACATCCAATTGCGGCCACAGGAACCCCGCCGCGCGCGCAAACCCCGCGCCGATGGTCGCGACCGAGGCCGGCCGCACGATCCAGAACATTCCCCAGCCGAACAGGAACCCGAACAGCGGCCCCAGCCCATCGCGCAGGTAAACGTACTCGCCTCCCGCCGCCGGCCGCAGCGCGCCCAACTCCGCATACGCCAACGCGCCTGCCAGCGACAGGAAGCCGCCCACCACCCAGGCCAGCATGATCCAGCCGATGGAGTGGACCGCCTGGATCATCTCGCGCGAAACCAGGAAGATGCCCGTCCCGATCAGTGTGCCCACCACCATGGCCGAGCTTTCAACCAGTCCCAAAGCGCGGACCAGTCCGTCGGAGGCAAGCGAGGCGGGGGCGGATGCGCGAGGCATGGGATCGGGGGAGCTAGGCGGATGGTTGCGCGGCGCGCTGGCTGCTCGCGATGCTGACAGCATACCCTACCGCAAACGTCACCAGCGTGCCCGCCACCACGAACCATGTGTAGGCCACGCCCCAGTGCGAGAGCCAGAGCGTCACCGCAATCCCGGTCACCAACCCGGTCAGCGCCCCCCACTCGTTGGCCCGCCGCGTCAGCGTCGCCAGCAGGAACACGCCCAACAACCCGCTGAAGGGGTAGGAGATGATTGCCAGCCCCGACTCCAGCACCGAGTGCGAATGCCGGCTGGCGAACGCCACCAGCCCCAACACCAGCATGAAGAACACGGTCGCCAGACGCGACATCCACAGGTAATGCCGTTGGCTTCTCGCTGGCGCCAGGTAGGGCTGGTAGAAATCCACGATCGCGCTCGAGCTCAGCGCGTTGAGCGCCGCGCTCAGGTTCGACATCGAAGCCGCCAGGATGGCCGCCAGCACCAAACCCGCGATGCCCACCGGCAGATGCTGCGCCACGTACTGCGGGTATAGCCGGTCGTACTTGCCGAAGGCGCCCGCCCCGGCCGCGAGACCGTGGGTCTGCGCCAGCGCAAACAGCGCGATCCCAATGAACAGGAACAGACCGAACTGCAAAAAGATCACCACCCAACTCGACAACAACGCCCAGGCGCTCTCGCGCTGGTTGCGCGCCGCCAGCAGCCGCTGCACCATGAGCTGGTCGGTCCCGTGCGTGGCCATGGTCAGGAAGGTTCCACCCAGCAGCCCCGACCAGAAGGTATAGGTGCGGGTCCAAGAGAAGCTGAAATCAAACACCCGCAGCTTGTCGCCATGGCTGGCCGCCACCGAAGCGACCTCACGCCAGCCGCCCGGCACGGCGTGCACGATCAACCCCAAGCTGAGCAGCGCCCCGGCAACGTAAATGCAGATCTGCGCGAAGTCGGTCCACACCACCGCCCGCAGGCCGCCGGCGAAGGTATAGATCAGCGTCAGCACGGCGATGATGCCGAGCAATTGCGGCGCGCCGAGATGCAGCCGCGTGCGCACATCCAGCCCGGGCGGCAGCGCATCGAGAATAACCCCCAGCACGATCGCCACCGCATATACCCGCACGCCCTCCGCCAGCGAGCGGCCGACCAGAAAGATCAACCCCGCCGCCGACTTCACGCGGGAGCCGAAGCGGAGCTGGATCAGTTGGTAGGCGGTAAGCAGCCGCTGGCGAAAGTACGCCGGCAGCAGGATCAGGCAGATCAGGATCCGTGCCACCAGGTAGCCGAATACCAGCTGCAAAAACCCCAGGTCGCCGCTGAAGGCCAGTCCCGGCGTGCTGATGATGGTCAGTACGCTGGTTTCGGCGGCCACGATCGAGAACGAGATCGCCCACCAGGGCAGCTGGCCGCTGGCCAGGAAGTAATCCTGCAGTGACGGGTTCGGGCTGCGCAGCCACACCCCGAAGGCGGTGACCGCCACCAGGTAGAGCACGATCACCCAGAGATCGAGCGGGTGCAGCATTCAGACCATCCGGCGGGCGCGCGCCAGCGCCGCCTCGGCCGGGAGCGCCTTCGGCGTCAGCAGCGGACGCCCCCAGGCCCTCTCCAGCGCTTGCCGTACCTCGGGGATATGGTCCACCACGCCGCCGCGTGCGTAGCTCTCCGGCGCCGCCCAGTCGAGCGTGGCGGCGCAACTACGCAGCAATTCGGCCAGGGCTTGGCCCGCCGCCTGAAAGAGGGCTACGACCCGCGGATCGGTCTCCCTGGCCAGTCGGGGCAGCAGCCCGGCAAAGTTGCCATCGCCGGGGGGGCTGACCAATCCCGCGGCCACCGCCTGCCGGCCAATCCAATCGCCGCTGCCCGGGTCGCGGCCGGGGCCCTCGCCGCCCGCCCGCGCGAGCTTGCCCCCGCGCCTTCCCCAGGCGATCGAACCGGTTCCGGCGATCAGGATGATCCCGTCGCCCCCCCCGGTGGCCGCCTCCAGCGCCAGCTCGGCATCGGTGAGCGCTTCGACCCGCGCCCGCGGGCAAACTTCTTGCAACATGGCGGTGAATTCGGCCCCACGCGATCCCGCCGAGGCAAACCCGCCACAAACGGCCAGGCATTCGTCCTCGGCGCCGCCTACCGCGGTCAGGGCGGCGGAGATGCCGCGCCGCAGCTCCTCGGCGACCTCGGCGGTCGAACGCCGGCTCAGGCTGGTAGGTCCCAGACGCCACCGCCCGAGCGGCGCCCCGGACTGGGTTCCGATCACCAGATCGGTCTTCGTCCCGCCCCCCTCCAGCCCGAGGTAAAAACCCATGCGCGCCAGTGTAGCAGCCCGAGCTTTAGGGCTTAAGCGTAGGCCGGATCAGCACTTCGCTGACGAAGCTGCGCGGCCCCTGGGTGGCCAGCATGCCGACCACATGGGCCACGTCCTCGGGCCGCAGCATTTTCGACCGGTCCTTATTGCCCACCAGTTCGCTCGACAGTTCGGTGTCCACCGAGCCCGGGCATACCAGGCTTACCCGGACGTTGTAGGCCCGCAACTCCTCGGCCAGGGAGACGCTCAGCCCGTGCAGCGCCGCCTTGGAGGCGGCATAGACCGCCCCGCCCGGCAAGGGATTGTGGCCGGCGAGCGAGGCGATGTTGATGATGTGGCCGGTGCGGCGTTGGATAAAGTGAGGGGCCAGGGCCCGCACCGCGTAATAGACCGAGGAGAGATTGGTGTCGAGGGTCGCGGTCCAGACCTCGGGCGGGGTGAGGTGCAGGGGCTGGCCGAACTGTCCCATGCCGGCGTTGTTAACCAAGAAGTCAACGCGCCGGTACCGTTCGAGCACCGCCCCCGCCAGGGCCTCGACCTCGGCCCGGGATCGGACATCGGCGGGCAGGACCTCGGCGCAACCGCCTTCCCGGACAATTTCCGCCGCCACCTCCTGCAGCCGGGAGCGGGATCGCGCCGTCAATACTACCGTCGCCCCCAGCGCCGCAAGGCGGTGGGCGATGGCGCGCCCGATGCCCTGGCTGGCGCCAGTGACGAGGGCGACTTGCTCTTGCAGTGGAGTTTCTGCCATAGTGGCCCCCATAGAAGAATGGCCGTGTCCCCGCGACCTCGGGCGAGATGACGCATCTAAAAAACGACGGAAAAAACTGCCCCGCGGCGGCGACTCATATTTTATAATCCCCCTTTTGAGACAGGAGAGACCATGAAGCACCTCACCACCCTTGCTACCGTTTCGCTACTGGCGGTGTCGAGTTGGGCCGCTACTCTGCCGAGCCACTCGTCCGCGGTGCCGATTTCTGGCTCTCTGGCTCTGCCGGGCTACCAAGCCGCAGCCTGCCCCACTCCCGCGCCGGCGGTCGACCCCAAGACCCGGACCTGGAAGCATGGGGATGCCGAGTACAAGGACTTCACCGCCATTACCTCGGCTACGGATAACACGCAGAAGGCGCAACTGGCGGCCGCCTTCGTCCAGAAGTACCCTGACTCCTCCTACAAGAACACGGCGCTGCAAATAGAGATGACCGCACAGGCCGCAGTGCCCAGCCTCCAGGCGCAAGCCGTCCAAACGGCCACTGAGATCATGAAATCGTCCTCGGCGGACGCGAGCGTGTTGCTGCCCGCCTACGTGATCATCTCCTATGCGGACCCCAATCTGGTGCAGGCCAATGACCCGGATATGGCGGCCAAGATGGCCACTCTATTGCAGGCTTCGACCTGTGGCCAGCAGTTGCTGGCGCAGCAGCCCGCCGCCGCGCAAACCCAATACATGCCCATTCTGGTCAAGGCGCAAGGCTTTGCCCAGATGAACACCAAGGACTACGCCGGCGCCATTGCCACACTGACCAAGGCGGCCCAACTCAAGCCCACGGATCCGCTGCCCTACTACTGGATGGGCGTGACCAAGGTGACGCAGGCGCCGCCGGACTACAACACCGGCATCTTCGACCTGGCCAAGGCTTCGGTGCTCTCACCCCAGACCGCCGCTTTCAAGAGCTATCTGACCACGGTCTACACCCAGTACCACGGCTCGGCCGACGGGCTGCAGGATGTGATCACCGCCGCCACCAACAACGCCGCCCCGCCCGCCGATTTCAAGGTTATGTCGTCGGTGGACGTGCAGAATGCCGCTGCCCAGGCCGCCTATCAGGCGCAGTTGGAAAAGCTGAAGAACCAGCTTCCGCCCGCTGACAGCTTCGCGGGCATCGAAGCCCGGCTGAAGAAGCCCGACATGGCCGCGGACGAGTGGAAGACGGTCAAGGGAGTCGGCTATGAACTCGACGGCTTGGTCACGGACGTCACCGCCAAGACGATCGACATCGCCGTAGGGGCCACCGATCCCAGCACCCCGGCCGATGTCCATGTCGTGCTCGACCAGCCGCTGACCAAGCGGCCCAAGGTAGGCGACAAGGTCACGGTGGACGGCCTGGCCGAGTCCTTCAAGCCCAACCCGCCCGACGCCAGCGGCCAGTTCGTGCTGACGATGACCAAAGGCAGCGTGAAGGGCTACAGCCCGGCCGGGAAGTAACCGCTTACCGCTGAAACGACTGCCGGACCACCTGCAGGCCGCCATCGAGCCAGATCTTGGCTTTGATGGTCGGCCTGTAGGCGCCTTGGGCGAACCGCATATCGGTGATCGTCACCACCTGGCCGCCGCCCTGCTCCTCGACATCGGCAAACGGAAAGCGCGCAAACCACAGGAAGGTGGCGCCGATCGGCGTGCCCTCGCCCGCCGCGATGGCGGGCACGCGCGGCGGCTTAATGTAGCTGCGCACGGGATGCACGTGGGCCAGGTCCGTATCCCAGGGCGAGTTGATGTCGGCAATGATGATGTTTGCGGGGAGATCAATCACCGCCTGCCAGGTCCAGGGATCGCTGGGGTTGGGAAACGCCGCCCAATCGTTGGGTAGCTGGCCGTCGTAAATCCCCGAGATATTCGGGGCGTTGAGGGCTTCGAGCGCGGCCGCGTGCTGGCGCGCGCGCAGCCCGACCCACCCCGCGAGCAGCACCAGCGCAGCCAACGCGCTGGCCCGGTGGGGGTTGCTCTTGCGCGCCCCGACCTCGCTGCTGATCAGGGTCAGCAGCATCGGGAAACCCAGGAAGGCGGCGAGCAGCAGCCAAATCCAGGGGTCATAGGCCGGCAGCCAATCCAGAGAAAACCAGCGTTCGCTCACCGGAGCCAACAGGCGGATGCCGTCGCTGTTGCACCAGTCGAGCAGGACATGCGAGGACACGCCGGCCACGCCGATCAGGAAGCCCATATGCCAGGCCGGCACCGCGGCCTGCTTGCGCCGCGCCCACCAGCGCATCCCGAAGGCCAGGAGCGCCGCCCAGATGGGGATCATCCACACCGAGTGCAGCGCGCCGCGGTGGTACTCGATGTAGCGGATGCCGGGCCAACTGTAGAGGAAGTCCAGATCGGGCAGGTTCGCCGCCACAACCATGGCCGAAGTGGCGTAGGCTACGCGCTTCTTGAAAAACAGGCGGGACAGCGCAACGCCAACCAGGCTGTAGGTAAGATTGTCCATACGTGTCTTTAAACTTGCAGAGCAGCATACCATCAGAGAAGGCATGACAGATTCGAGCGACATCGCGGCGCTCCGGGACGAGATCCGGCGCCACGAACGGCTGTACTACGTCGAGGATCAACCCGAGATCAGCGATGCCGCATTCGACGTGCTGATGCGCCGTCTGCAGGCCTGGGAAGCCGAACACCCGGACGACATCCCCCCCGATTCTCCGACCCAACGGGTCGGGGGCGAGCCCCGCACCGGCTTGGTCAAGGCGCGGCACAGCTCCCCCTTGCTCAGTCTGGACAACGCCTACAGCGAAGCCGAGTTGCGCGACTTCGACCGCCGCGTGCGCGAAGGGTTGGGAGAGGGCGAGGCGGTGGCTTACGTGGCCGAGCTCAAGCTCGATGGTTTGAGCATGGCCATCGCCTATGAGGACGGCCGGTTGCAGCGCGGCCTCACCCGCGGCGATGGACAGACGGGCGAGGACGTCACCGAAAACCTGCGCACCATCCGCTCGATTCCGCTGGCGCTGGCGGCGGCCGCGGAGCTTCCCCCGGATATCGAAGTACGGGGCGAGGTCCTCATGCCGCGGGCGGCGTTCCAGCGCCTCAATCAGGAACGGGAGGACGATGAGTTGCCGCGCTTCGCCAACCCGCGCAACGCCGCCGCCGGCGCGGTGCGGGTGCTGGACGCCAGGATCACGGCCGCCCGCCGGTTGGATTTCTTCGCCTATTCGCTGCTGCAACGGGGCCGGTCCCTGCTGCCGGCCCAAGCGGAAACGTTGACGGCCCTCGCGCGCCTGGGTTTCAAGGTCAGCCGGTGGCAGCGGTGCGAGACGCTGGAGGAGACTTGGGGATTCATTGAGCGGTGCGAGCGCGATCGGGAAGCGCTGCCGTACGAAATCGACGGCGTGGTTCTCAAGGTGGACCGCGAGGAGCAGCGCCAGAAGCTGGGCGCGACCAGCAAGTTTCCGCGCTGGGCGATCGCGTACAAATACGCCGCGCGCCAGGCGGTCACGCAGGTGCTCGATATCGTGATGAGCGTGGGCCGCACCGGCGCCCTCACCCCGACCGCCTGGCTGGAACCGGTGGCGGTGGGCGGGGTGACGGTGAGCCGCTCCACGCTGCACAACCTGGACGAGATCGAACGGCTGGGCGTGCGCGTGGGCGACTGGGTCAAAATCGAGCGCAGCGGCGATGTGATCCCCAAAGTGCTGGGCGTGGAACCCGGCCGTCCGCGCGGACCGCACCCCTACCAACCGCCGGAGCAGTGCCCGGTGTGCGGCAGCGGCGTGCACCGCGAGCCGGGCGAGGTCATCCTGCGCTGCGTCAACGCCAACTGCCCGGCCAAATTGAAGGAGTCGCTGCACCACTTCGCCCGCCGCGGCGTGATGAACATCGGCGGGCTGGGCCCCGCGCTGATCGAGCAATTAACCGAAGAGGGCATGGTGCGGGACCTGGCGGACCTTTACGAAAAGCTCGATGCGGAGAAGCTGGCGGATCTCGAACGCATGGGCAAGAAGTCGGCCGAGAAGCTGCTGGCCGAGATCGAGCGCAGCCGCCACAACGCGCTGTGGCGGGTGATCTACGGCCTCGGGATCCGCTTCGTGGGCGAGCGCACCGCGCAACTGCTGGCCGAACACTTCGGCTCGCTGGATGCCCTGATCGCCGCCCCCGCGGAGGAGTTGGAGGGGGTCGAGGAGGTCGGACCGCGGATCGCGCAATCCATCCACATTTTCTTCGAGGAAGAGGCCAACCGGGTGCTGGTGCGGCGGCTGCGGCATGCCGGCATCGATCCGCACGAAGCGCGGCGGAAACCCGCGGCGCATCAGCCGCTCCAGGGCAAAACGCTGGTGCTCACCGGCACGCTGGCGCACTTCACGCGGGACGAGATGAAGCAGCGCATCCAGGCCGCCGGCGGCAAGGTCACGGGCTCGGTCAGCGCCTCCACCGACTTCGTGGTCGCCGGCGAGGAAGCCGGCGGCAAACTCGAGAAGGCGCGGACGCTGGGAATCGCTATCCTGGACGAGGCCGGTATCGAGACGCTCTTGCGCGGGAGCCCCAACAACGAAGACACATGACGCAGCTTGAGCGCCAGACATTGCTGATCGACGCCGACGATACCCTCTGGGAGAACAACGTCTACTTCGAGCGCGCCATCGCGCGCTTCATGGAGATGGTCGCGCCCGATCCGGAGACGCGGCCGGCGGTGCGCGAGATCATCAACCGCGAGGAGCGCCGCACCATCGCCGAGTGCGGCTACGGGCTGGAGAGCTTCCAACTCGCCATCGGGCGCGCCTTCCGCGCGGTGGCGCCGGAGCGCTGGAATCCCGCGGCGGAGGCGGCGATCGGGGCGCTGGCCGCCAGCATCGCCTCCGAGCCGATCGAGTTCGTGCCGGGCGCCGAGGCGACGTTGCGCTACCTGTCGGCGCGCCACCGCCTGATCCTGATGACCAAGGGCGACTTCGCCGAGCAGTCCCGCAAGGTTGCTCTCTCCGGCATCGGACCGCTCTTCGAACAAGTCCACGTCGTGGCGGAGAAAAACACCGCCGCCTACGAGGAGAAGCTGACGCACCTCGATTCCGACCCGCTCCAGAGTTGGATGATCGGCAACAGTCCCAAGTCGGACATCAACCCGGCCCTGGCGGCGGGCCTCAACGCGGTCTTCATTCCCCATCCCTGGACATGGGTCCTGGAGCACGATGAGATCCTGCCGCAGCCTGGACGCCAGTGCCTGCATTTGGAGCGCTTTACCGATCTCCAGCTACACTTTTAAACGATCGCCGGCATGCGCAAGAAACGCAAACGCTACAAGCTCCTGGTGCCCGAAACCGCACCGCCGCAACCACCCGCGCGCGTCGTCGCGATCGTCACCATCGTGCAGTGGACCCTGTGGTTCGCGCTCTGCGGCGTGCTAATGGCGCTGTTGCTCGTCACCTCGCTCTACACCCAACTGCATTTGAGCCCCCGGGTGTGGCTCAACCTGTGGCCGGCCTCGATTCGTCTGATGACGGCCAGCGGCCTGAGCGGGCATCAACTCACGCATTTGGCGTTCCGGCTGACGGGCGAGAATGGTTTGCTGTACGCGGGTTTTGGGGCATTGCTGGGTGTGTGCTTGGTGGCGGTTCGCGCACTGCGCAGGCGGTGGAGCTAATCCGCCATACCCATGCTGGCGCGACCCGGCGAGACGCATCTCCTGATTGCGGCCGGATGAGGTATACTAAGCGCTTAGCGCCATGAAGCCGACGATTCATCCCGCCTACAACCCGATCAAGGTGGTCTGCGCCTGCGGGCACTCGTTCCCCACCCGCTCGACCCATAAGGGCGACATCCACGTGGAAATCTGCTCCAACTGCCACCCGTTCTACACGGGCAAGCAAAAGCTGGTGGATACCGCCGGCCGGGTGGAGCGCTTCCAGCGGAAGTACGGCCGCACCACCCCCGCGCAACAGTAAGCGGCGTTACACGCCAACTTCGGCCTGCAGGGCCGCGGCGATGGAAGCGGCAAAGCTTTCCACGTCGGCGGCGGACTGCGCCTCGACCATCACCCGTGCCAGCTTCTCGGTACCCGAGTAGCGCACCAGCACGCGCCCACTGCCGGCGAAGTACTGTTCGGCGGCCTGGATGGCCGCCTGCACGGGCAGCAGTTCCTGAAGAGGGGTTTTCTCGCGGACACGGACATTGATGATGCGCTGGGGCAGTTCCACCCAACCGTCGCAGAGCTCGTGCAAGGGGCGGCGGCGGCGCGCGACCAGGTCGAAGCAGTGCAGGGCGGTGAGCAAGCCGTCGCCGGTGGTGGCCTCGGCGCCGAAGATGACGTGGCCGGAAGGCTCGCCGCCCAGCACAGCCCCGGTCGAGCGCATGCGGTCCAGCACGTACTTGTCCCCCACCGGCGCACGTTCCAGGCGGATCCCTTCCTGCCGCAGGACCATTTCCAGCCCGAGGTTGGTCATCACGGTGCCGACCACAATGGGGGGTTCGAGATGCCCGGAGGCCCGCAGCTCGCGCGCCGCCATGAGCAGCACAGCATCGCCGTTGACGACCTTGCCGCGAGCGTCCACCAAAATGGCGCGGTCGGCATCGCCATCGAGGGCGAGACCCGCGTCGGCGCCCTGGGCGACCACCTGTTGCGCGAGGGTCTCCGGGTGCAGCGCGCCGACCCCGGCGTTGATATTGGTGCCCGTGGGTTGGTTGGCGACAACGGTCGCCCGGGCGCCGAGCGCGGCAAACACTTCGGCGGCGGCGGCGCAGGCGGCGCCATGCGCGCAATCGACCACAATGCGCAAACCCTCCAGCCCCCGGGGAGGAAACTGGCTGGCCAGGTGGGCGACGTAGGCGGCGCGCAAGCGGACCGCATCGCCATCGTGTGGCAGCGGCGCGCCGGGTTCGGACGGCAAGCCCCCGGCCGCAAGGTAACGCTCGATCGCCGCTTCGATAATGGCTTCTTCCTCGTCGGGAAGCTTATAGCCGCTGGCCCCAAAAACCTTGATGCCGTTGTCCTGAAAAGGATTGTGCGAGGCCGAGATCATGACCCCGGCGGCGTAATCGCCCTGCACGGCGAGGAAGGCGACCGCGGGGGTGGGGAGCACGCCCGCCTGGGCGACAGCAACGCCCCGCTGCTCAAGGGCGGCGGTGAGGGTGGCTGCGATCCAGGCCGAGCTTTGCCGCGTGTCCTGGCCCACGACCACGCGCGCGCCCTCGCCCAGGCTGTCGCCCAAGGCGAGACCCACCGCGTAGACGGTGGCGGGATCCAGCGGCGGCTCGCCCGCCACGCCGCGAATGCCATCGGTGCCAAATAAGTGCTTCATGGTTTATTCGTAGGCCAGCGCCGCGATCGGATCCTGGGCGGCGGCCTTGGCGGCCGGGTAGAGCGCGCCTACCAGGCTGGAAATCACCGCGATCAGCGCGCTCCACCCGACCCACTGCCAGGTCATCTCGATGGTGAGTGTGGGGTAGGCATGACCGAGGGCGCGCCAGAGCAGGTACGCCAGGATGGTTCCGGCGACGATGCCGAGCACGGTGAGGAACTCGCTTTCCCGCAGGACGGCTTGGACGATATAGCCCTTGGAGGCGCCCAGCGACTTGAGAATGCCGATCTCGCGGGTGCGCTCCAGCACGGTGGTGTAGAGCGAAAGAAAAATCACCAGGAACCCGATCACCACGGCGATGCCCACCATCACCTTCTGGAAGATGGGCAGCGCGGGCGAGATCCCGCTGGAAGTGAACAGCGAGAGGTAATCCCCGATCGCCTGGACGTTCTCGTTGGGCGCCATCGTCTTGAGGGCGTCCACCACCGGAGCGGGGTTGTGCGGGTCCTTGAGCTTGATCCAGAAGACCGCGGCTTTGCCGGGGGAGCCGACCAGGCGGTCCAGGACGTCGAGATCAATAGCCATGCGCGATCCCATCCCGTGCTCGAAGATACCGGTGACGGTGAAGGGCTGGCCCAGGATGGTCATGGTGCTGCCGGGCGAGAGGTGTTGGGAGGCGGCCTGGAGGTCGTCCACGATCACCTCCTGCGTGCCGGGGTGGAACGGCCCGCCCTTGAGGAAGCGGAAGCCGCCGCTCACCGCGTCGAACTGCGGCATGTTAACCCCGGCTACCGTCTCGATGCCGCTGGCAATGCCGACGCTGGAGCCGGCCACCGCCGCCACCCCCGGAACCTTGGCGAACACGCCCGCTAGCTTCAGCGGCATGGTGTTCCCGGAGAGAGCGGTAATCTCCGAGCCGCCACCGGCGTGAACAACCACATCGGCGCCGATTCCCTCGATGCGGTTGTGTTGATCGTTGACCATGCCGTTGGTCAGCCCGACGATCATCAGGATCAGCACCACCTCGATGGCCACGGCCACGATGCTGACCAGGCTGCGGACCGGGCGGCGGCGCAGGTTGGCCACGATCATGCGGTTCAACATCGCGCCGCCTTGCCACCGTAGAACGCGGCCACCCCGTCGGCGACGCGGGCCACTTCGGCGTCGGTGAGCTCGGGGAACATCGGCAGAGCCAGAACTTCGCGCGCGGCCCGCTCCGATTCGGGCAAGGGCTGGGTGGAGCGGTAGGCGGCCAGCGCGGGCTGCTGGTGCAGCGGGACGGGGTAGTAGACCTCGGTGGCGACCTCGCGCTCGCGCAGGAACTGGCGCAGCTCCTCGCGGCGGGGAGCGCGGATGACGAACTGGTGGAAGACATCGCCGGCTTGGTGCCGGGGCAGCGTCATCCCGGGCACTTCCGCCAGACGCTCGGCATAGGCGGTAGCGATGGCGCGGCGGCGTTGGTTCCAAGCGGCCAGGTGCGGCAGTTTGGCGCGCAGGATGGCGGCCTGGAGCTCGTGCATGCGGCCGTTCCAACCCATCTGGCCGTGTTCGTAGCGGCGGCGGCTGCCGTGGGCGCGGAGCAAGCGCAGTTGCTCGTCCACCGCGGGCTCAGTCGTGGTGACCATGCCGCCCTCGCCCATGGCGCCGAGGTTCTTGGTCGGATAGAAGCTAAAGGCCGCGGCGGCGCCCCAGGCACCGGCGGAGCGGCCGTCGAGCGAGGCCCCGATCGCCTGCGCCGCGTCTTCCACTACGGGGATGCCGTGCGTGGCGGCCAGTTCCAGAATCGCGGGCATCGCCGCCACCGCGCCATAGAGGTGCACCGGCATGATGGCCCCAATCCGAGCCGAGCGCGGCTGCTCCAGTGCCTGCGCGAGTTTCGCTGGATCGAGATTGAAGCTTCCTGGCTCGATATCCACAAACTCGGGGACCGCGCCCGCCAGCAGAATGGCGCCGGCGGTGGCGAAAAAGGTAAACGGCGTGGTCAGCACCACGTCGCCGGCGCGCACGCCTACGGCCCGCAGCGCCAGGTGAAGCGCGTCGGTGCCGCTTGAGCAGGTGGCGACGCGCAGCGTGGGCGCGCCCATCGCGGCCGCCACTTCCTTTTCGAAAGCTTCACACTCCGGTCCCTGGGCGTAGCGCCCGGAGGCCAGGACCCGCGCCACGGCGGGCTCGATCTCGGCGGCGAGCTGCTGGCTCTGGCGGGTCAAGGAAAATGGAGGGATCAGTTCCGGCATGCTTGCTGTTCCAGGATACCTTCTCCTAAACTAGTGTTGGTGCGCCTTTTTTAGCGGGCGGCCAGCACAGGAGTCAGCACGTCATGGATGAAGCCGGCGACTACGAACGGATGGACTGGATCTCGCTCGACAATTTTCTGACCACGCATCCCGCGTTGAAGAAAATCACTCGCTGGTTTCTGGAGCATCCGGAGGAGCTGCTCGATGCCGAGCGCTTCACCGCGGCCTACGGCCAGCCCACCACCTGGCTCGACTTGAAGGGCCTGACGGTGCACAAGGTCCTGACCGCAATCAACCCGGCGGGCGAGTTGATCACGCTGCCGTTTGTGATCGACGCGACCACACGCTTCCGCTTCAACGTCAAGCTGAAGAAGCTCTCCGAGGACGTGTTGGCCAAGATAAAGCCGGGGCCGCGCCCGGACACCGAATATCCCGAGGGGCCGGAGCAAGGCAATACCGGCGGACGCAGCTGGCAGGGTTGGAAGGTGCTCCCCCCGGCGTAGCCGGTCTAGCGGAAGGTTTGCTCCCAGGCCGAAAGCTGTTTGACCCGCGCCAAGTTGACTGCGAACCCCATGCCCGGTGCGGTGGGAACCTGGATCGTTCCGCGCGGGGTGACGGTGACCTCGGGCTCGATAATATCCTCGCTCCAGTAGCGCTTGCTGGCGGAGACGTCGCCCGGGAGGGTGAAGTTCGCGAGCGTGGAGAGGGCGATGTTGTGGGCGCGCCCCACCCCTGACTCCAGCATGCCGCCGCACCACACCGGCATGCCGGCGCGCGCGGTCGCTTCGTGCACGGCGAGCGCGGAGGTGAAGCCGCCGACGCGGCCGAGCTTGACGTTGATGATGCGGCAGGCGCCGATGTCGATCGCCTGCCGGGCGTCGCGGGCGTGATGGATGGCCTCGTCCAGGCAAACCGGAGTGGCGATCGCGCTTTGCAGACGGGCATGCAGGTGGATGTCGTCGTGCCAGAGCGGCTGCTCGAGCATCATGAGGTGGAAGGCGTCGAAGCGCTTCAGGTGATCGAGATCGTCCAGGGTGTAGGCGGAGTTGGCGTCGCCCATGAGCGGGATGGTGGGAAAGCGGCCGCGCACCTGTTCGAGCACGTCCACGTCCCAGCCGGGCTTGATCTTGATCTTGATGCGCTGGTAGCCGTCCGCCAGCTCATGCTCGATGGTCTCGAGAAGATCGCCCACCGAATCCTTGATGCCGATGGAGACGCCGCAGGCGATCTCGGTGCGGGTGCCGCCCAGAAGCTTCCAGAGCGGCTGGCCCTCCCGCTTGGCGCGCGCGTCCCAGACGGCGTTCTCCAGCGCGGCGCGGGCCATGGCGTTGCCGCGAATGCGGCTCAGGCGGGCGGCGAGCTGGGCGGGATGCTCGAACTCAAAGCCAAGCGCCAGCGGAATGGCGAAGTCGCGCAGCACAATGGCGGCGGTATCGGTGGCTTCGTGGTTGTAGTACGGGGCCTCGCCGCAGGTGACCTCGCCCCAGCCCTCGACCCCGTCCACCACCACCTGCAATAGCAGGATGCGGCGCTGGTGCATGCGCGCAAAGCTGGTTTCGAAAAACGAGACCAGCGGCATGCGGATCTCACGCAGCGTGACGGTTTCGATTTTCATGGGCGTGGATGCCTTCCCAGCAGGAACACCCCACCTTCGCGGCGGCGCAAATAGCCGACGGCGCCGAGACCGCGGGCGAACGCGGCCTGGAGCGCCTCGCGGTTGCGGAGTTGCAGCTCGGCGGCGCGCGGGTCGCCGGCGTTCTTCCATGCCTGAATTTCGGCCGGAACCTCAAGCTGGGCCTGGATGGGTAGGTTGGGCGCTTCGACACCATGGGCCAGCAGCGACACGCGCTCGGAGTGCAAGTGCCACTCAGCGACAAGGCGATCGCTGGGCAGGCCGGCTTGCAGCGCGCTGGTGGTCGAGCCGTAGAGGTTGGGATAGTAGCGCGAGGCGGTCGCCCCCAGCACGGCCAGGTTGAAGTAGCCGTTCTTGATCTCCAGCGGGTCGAAGGTCCACTCGATGCGAGCGATTCCCTGCTCGAGTGCTTCTTCGCGTTGATGCAGCTTCAACTGGCGGCCCAATCCGAGGTTGCGGTAGCCTTCGGCGACCGCCACCATGTGGGAATGCCAGTAAGTTTCGCTCTCGCGCCGGGCCGGAAAGGCCAGCGCGAAGCCGGCCAGGCGGTCACCGTCCCAGGCGCCGAGGACGAGACCACCGATTTTGCTGGCCACGACGAACATCCGGCGCGGGATGAGGTCGCGCTCGGCGAAACCCCAGACCGCCGCCTGCAACTGCACGCAGGCTTCGAACTCCTCCACCTGAT
This sequence comes from Terriglobales bacterium, assembly GCA_035573035.1. Lineage (GTDB taxonomy): Bacteria > Acidobacteriota > Terriglobia > Terriglobales > SCQP01 > SCQP01. The sequence goes on along the minus strand of DATNAC010000087.1, from coordinate 80,526 downwards.
CGGCGCGGCGGATGACGATGTCGGCGTTGCTCATGACTTGGTGCCGCTCCAGAGCCGATCCCACTCGGCCGGCGAGAGGGCGCGCAGGTCGCCGGGCGCAGACGACTCCATGGCCTGAAAGCGGGCGGCAAATTTACGGTTGGCGCCCTTCAGCGCGGCTTCGGCATCGAGGCCGAGGTGGCGCGCGAGGTTGACCAGGGTGAAGAGCAGGTCGCCGAGTTCCTCTTCCTGGCGCTCGGCGGCGCCGCCGCCTTCGCACTCGGCGCGCAGCTCGAGCAGTTCTTCCTCCACTTTGGCGAGCACACCGGGCACATCGGGCCAGTCGAAGCCGACGGAGGCGGCGCGATGGCCGAGCTTGCCAGCTTCGGCGAGGGCGGGAAGGTGCTTGGGAATGCCCGCCAGGCGCGAGGCCGGGGCGGCGCCGCGCTCGGCGGCCTTGGCGGCGTTCCAGCGGTCGAGCGCCTGCTCGGGGCTGGCGGCGCGCTCCTCTTCCGCGCCAAACACATGCGGGTGGCGGCGCACCAGCTTGTCGGCTAACTGGCGCAGAACCGCCTGCATATCAAAGTAGCCGGCCTCTTCGGCCATCTCGGAGTAGAAGACGACTTGGAGCAGCAAGTCGCCCAGTTCCTCGCAGAGCCCGGGCCAGTTCCGGTCGCCGATGGCCTCGAGTACCTCGTAGGCTTCTTCGATGGTATGCGTGCGAATAGAATCAAAGGACTGTTCGCGGTCCCAAGGACAGCCGTTGGGAGCACGCAAGCGGCGCATGATCTCGACGACGCGCGCGAACGAGGCATCTATATTGGTTTCAGGATGCAAGCCTGGATTTTGCCATATCCCTCGCCGATCGGCCAGCGTCCGTTGCGACGCGTGGAGCTGCCCGAACCCGTACCCGGGCCCAGCGAAGTGCTGGTGCGGGTCAGTGCCTGCGGCATCTGCCGCACCGACCTGCACGTGGTGGAGGGCGAGTTGGCGGTGCGCCGGCCGAACATCGTTCCGGGGCATCAGGTCGTCGGTACCGTCACCGCGCTGGGATCGGGCGATACGGCGGGACTGCAAACCGGGCAGCGGGTGGGCGTGGCGTGGCTGCACCATACCTGCGGGCGGTGCCGCTTTTGTTGGCAGGGGCGGGAGAACCTGTGCGAGGCGGCCGAGTTCACCGGCTGGACGGTGCCGGGCGGCTACGCCGGCGCGCTGATTGCGGACGCCAAGTTCGTTTACCCGATCCCCGAGGGATATACCGATACCCTGGCGGCGCCGTTGCTGTGCGCCGGCATCATCGGTTACCGTTGTCTCCGGCTCTGCGGGTTGGAGGGGCGGTGGAAGGGAGCGCGTTTGGGAATTTACGGCTTTGGCGCGGCCGGTCACATCGCGATCCAGATCGCGCGCTCCCGCGGCGCCGAGGTCTACGTCTGTACGCGCGACCACGAGCACCACCAGGCGCTGGCGGAGGAGCTGGGCGCGGCCTGGGTGGGCGGAGCGGCGGCCGAGCCGCCGCACAAATTGGATGCCGCGCTGATGTTCGCCCCGGCGGGCGAGCTGGTGCCGCCGGCGCTCGCGGCGCTCGATCGGGGCGGCGTGCTGGTTTTGGGCGGCATCCACATGAGCCCCATCCCCACGCTAAACTATGACTGGCTGTACGGAGAAAGAGTGGTGCGCAGCGTGGCCAACAATACGCGCGCCGACGGGCGCGAGTTTCTGCAGGAGGCCGCGGCGGCGGGCGTGCACACGCGGGTGCGCGAGTTCGGCTTTGACGAGGCCAACCAGGCTCTGCTGACGCTGAAGCAGGACGGGATTGCGGGCGCGGGCGTGTTGCGGGCGCCGGGGGCATGACTCCGGACAGCATCGAGCCGCTCTTGAGCCTGTTCCTGCTGTTCGTGGCGGCGAAGGTGGGCGAGGAAGTCTTCGAGCGGCTGGGGCAGCCGGGCCTGATCGGCCAGATCGTGGCTGGATTTCTGGTGGGCCCGGGGGTACTGCGCTGGGTGGCGCCGTCTTCGACGATTTTGTTCATGGCCGAGGTCGGGGTCATCTTCCTGCTGTTCGAGACCGGTCTGAAGACGCAACCCGAGGAGATGACCGAACACGGGGCGGTCAGCCTGGCGGTGGGATTCTTCGGGGTCATCACGCCGCTGGCGGCCGGGTGGGCGTTCGCCTGGGGGATCGGGGAGAACGCGGTGACCGCGCGCTTTGTGGGCACGCTGCTGGTGGCGACCAGCATCGGCATCACAGCCAAGATCCTGGCCGACTTCCGCGCCACCAACACCACCTTCGGACGGGTGATTCTGGGGGCGGCGGTGCTGGACGACATCCTGGGGTTGCTGGCGCTCTCGATGCTCTCGAGCTTTGCCGAGGGCGGGTCGCACTGGCTGAACCTGCTGCTAACGGTCGGGTTCGTGACGCTGTTCTTCGTGGTGGTGCTGCTGCTGCGGCGCACGGCCTTTCCGCGGGTGCGGGGCCGGCTCAACCGGTTGCGCGGCACGGCGCCGCAGTGGTCGTTCGCCCTGGTGGTGCTGCTGGGTTTCTCGACGATGGCCGCCTACATCGGGTTGGCGGCGATCATCGGCTCGTTTCTCGCGGGGATGTTCGTCAGCGAGTCGGAGGAGATCGCCACTGCGCTGCGGGCGCGGGCGGAGGCGGTGAGCAGCTTCGTGGTGCCGTTCTTCCTGGCCAGCATCGGGCTGCGGCTGAGTCCACACGTCCTGGGCGAGCGCCGGGCGCTGCTGTTGATCGCGGCGCTGACACTGATTGCGATCGTCACCAAGCTGGTGGCCTGCGGCTTGTCGGCGCTGCCGCTGGGACGGCGTTCGGCGCTGCTGGTGGGACTGGGAATGATCCCTCGCGGCGAGGTCGGCATCGTGGTGGCGGACCAGAGCCTGCGGATTTCGGCGATTCCCAGCTCGTACTACTCGATCGGCATCGCGATGGCGGTGCTCACCAGCCTGATCGGTCCGCTGCTGCTGCGCATGGTGATCCGCCCGGAACGGGACTGAGAGACAATGCGTGAAAACCGTGGGAGGGCGATGGAGACCGAACTGCAAGCGTTCGGGTCATGACGACTAGGAGCGGACAGGAGAGTCCACAATCCCCGCTCGGGTGGGTGAATCGCCCCGGATTGGGGCATTTGCCCCACGAACCCTCCTCCCGCTTATATAATGGACGGATTGTGGCAGCTCGAACTCCGCGAAAGGATTCCAAGGCGGCGGGAGGGCGCTCACTTATCAATTACGAGAAGCTGCTGGATCTCTCTACCGATGCGATCTTTGTGCGCGACCTCGACGGACGGATCGCCTACTGGAACAAAGGCGCCGAACGCATTTACGGCTACAGCCGGAACGAGGCCATGGGCCAAGTCAGCCACGAACTGTTGCAGACCGTGTTTCCGCGGCGGCGAGAGGAGATCGAAGCCAACGTCCAGACCGAGGGTCAATGGAAGGGCGATCTTGACCAGCGGCGCAAGGATGGAACGCGTATCGTCGTGGAAAGCCATTGGACGCTCAGCGGCGACCTGAACGGACAGTCCGAAATTCTCCAGATCAACGCCGATGTCACCGAGCGCCGCGATGCCGAGCGCGTGCGCGCCACCTCGGAAGCCCACTTCCGGGCGTTGATCGAGTCGGCGCCCGACCCGATCGTCATCGTTGATCTCCAGGGCCGGATCGCGCTCGTAAACCGGCAGGTGCAGGAGGTTTTCGGCTATTTGCCCGGGGAACTCCTCGGGCGGCCGGTGGAGCAATTGATGCCGGAGCGGTTTCGCCGTGGTCATGTGAAGGACCGCGAGCGCTACACCCGCGCGCCGCGTACGCGGCCCATGGGCAGCGGCCTGGAGTTGCTGGGCGTGCGCCAGAACGGCGAGGAGTTTCCGGTGGAGATCAGCCTGAGTCCGCTGGGCGAGGGCGAGGAGATGCAGGTGACCGCGGTAATTCGGGACGTCAGCGACCGCAAACGGCATGAAGAGGCGCTGCGGCGGCTGCACATGTTGCAATTGGCGGAAACCGAGCATCTGGCCACGCTGGGCGAAATCGCAGCCGGCATGGCCCATGAAATCCGGAATCCGCTGGGCGGTATCAGCGCGGCGCTGGAGATCCTCGCTCCCGGCACTGTCCCCGAGGAGAATCGGGAGGTGATCGCGGAGATGCAGCGCCAGGTGGTGCGCATCCGCCGCGTGGTCGAGGAACTGCTGCACTATGCGCGGCCGCAACCCCTGCAGCTCGCGGCCGGCGACTTGAATCAAACGCTCGAGCTGGTGGTGCAGTTTGTGCGCCGGCAGGCGCATGCCCGCGCGGTCGAAATAGGGTTCGAACCGGGCCCCCTGCCGCCGGTGGTACACGATCCGGAGCAGATTCACCGGCTGGCGGTGAATCTCGGATTGAATGCGATTCAGGCGGTCAGCGACGGCGGCCGCGTCGTCGTCGCCACATGGCACGATCCGGTCCGCGCGGTGGCCGGCATCGAAGTGCGCGACAACGGCACGGGAATCGCCGCCGCCGACCTGGACAAAGTATTCCGGCCTTTTTTTTCCACCAAGGGCGGCCAGGGGACGGGCTTAGGCCTCTCGCTTTGCCGCCGCATCGCCGAGCTGCATGGCGGCACCCTAACCGTCGTCAGTACCCCAGGCAACGGCAGCACATTCACGGCCACGCTGCCCGCCGACTCGCGGACGCCACAGGCGCAAACGCCGGGGAGTCATCATGGCCGCTAGAATCCTGATCGTGGACGATGAGAAGCTGCTGCGCTGGGGAATGCGCCGCAAGTGCGAGGGGTGGGGATACGAGGTGACGGAGGCGGGCTCGCGCAGCGAGGCGCTTTCGGCGCTGCAAAAGGACTCGCCCGACCTGATGCTGCTCGACGTCAAGCTGCCCGACGGCAGCGGCGTCGATTTTCTCGGCGAGATTCACAAGTCGCTGTACACCGGGCCCGTCATCATGGTGACCGCCGACCCCAAGATCGACGATGTCAAGACCGCGCTCCGGCTGGGCGCGTTCGACTACCTGGCGAAACCGATCGACTTCGACGAGCTGGGCGTGACCATCGCCAACGCGCTCGAGCAACGGCGGCTGCGCGACGAAGTCGACACGCTGCGCGAGCAGGAGCGCCGCCGCTTCGACCATGTCGAGCTTATCGGCACCTCGCCGGTGATGCGGCGGCTGGGGGAATTCATCGAGCGCGTGGCGGCGAGCAATGCCGCGGCGGTGCTGCTCCAGGGCGAGAGCGGCACGGGCAAGGACCTGGTGGCGCAAATCATCCATCAGCACTCCGATCGCAACGACAAATCGTTCGTGCCCGTGAACTGCTCGGCCATTCCCGAAACCTTGCTCGAAGCCGAACTCTTTGGCCACGAGAAGGGCGCATTCACCGATGCCAAGGCGATGAAGCGGGGGCTGTTCGAAGTGGCCCACCATGGAACCATTTTTCTCGATGAGATCGGCGAAATGCCGCTGCTGCTGCAAGCGAAGTTGCTGCGCACGCTGGAAGATCAGAGCCTGCGGCGGGTGGGGGGCGTAAAAGATATCCAGGTCGACGTGCGCGTCATCGCCGCGTCCAATCGCAACCTGGAAGAGGCGGTGCACGCCGGCGAGTTCCGCGAAGATCTGTTTTACCGTCTGGGGGTCATTCCGATCTTTATTCCCCCCCTCCGCAGCCGGCGCGACGACATCCCGGTACTGGCCAAGTTTTTCATCGAGCAGTTCAACCGGCGCTTTCGAAAACGCATCGAGGGGGTCTCCCCCGAGGCGGAGGCGCTGATGCACGACTACGCCTGGCCCGGCAATGTGCGCGAGCTGAAGAACGTGATCCAGCGCGCGATCATTCTGGAGGACGAGGACCGTATTCGCCCCAATTATTTGCCGTTTTTGGGCGGCAGCGCGCTGTTGAACCCGGCGGTCGCATTTCCGGAACGAGCCGCGGCGGCGGGCGCCGCGGCGGACGAAGGCAAGGCGGTCCATTGGCGCCCGGGCGAGAATGGACGTTTCCTGCCCGAGCTGGAAATCCCGGCGGGGGGCACCTCGATGGAAGGCATTGAGCGCGTGCTGGTGGAAAGGGCGCTGCGGCAGGCGCGCGGCAACCAAAGCCGCGCGGCCCGCCTGCTCGACATCAGCCGCGACACGATGCGCTATAAGATGAAGCGCTTCGGATTCGACGCCCCCATCGAATAGCGGCTTCGCGGCATGTGCCAGGTTGGCGAGCCACGTGCTCATCCTCCCTGGGGGAGAGAATCATGAAAGCACTGGTTTACGAAGGGCCCGGAGTCAAGCATCTCTTGGAGCGGCCCGTTCCGGGATTGCAGATGGGCACCGATGCCATTCTTCGCATGGCCACAACCACCATCTGCGGCACGGACCTGCATATTCTCAAGGGCGACGTGCCGAGTTGCACGCCAGGACGGATTCTCGGACACGAGGGCACGGGCGTCGTCGAAGAGGTGGGGGCGGCCGTGGCATCCTTTCGCCCAGGCGATCCGGTGCTCATCTCCTGCATCAGTGCCTGCGCCCACTGCCCCAACTGCCGCCGCGGCATGTACTCACACTGCGAGAACGGCGGTTGGACTCTGGGCAACACGATTGACGGTACCCAAGCCGAATATGTACGCATTCCACACGCCGACACCAGCCTGTATCCGATACCCGAAGGCGCGCCTTCCGATGCCTGGGTGCTGCTGAGCGACGTCTTTCCCACTTCCTACGAATGCGGCATCCTGAATGCCAAGATCAAGCCAGGTGCGAGCGTGGCCATTGTGGGCGCCGGGCCCATTGGCTTGGCCGCGCTGCTTACCGCGCAACTTTACTCCCCCGGCCCGGTATTCGTGCTGGACAAAGACACGTTTCGACTCCAGATCGCGAAGACCCTGGGGGCCACCGGTACGGTAGAGGTGAACGGCAACAGCGGCGCGGCCGCGGCTCACCTTTTCAAGTTGAACGGCGGCCAAGGCGTCGATGCGGTTATCGAGGCGGTCGGAGTCCCCGAGAGCTTCCTACTCTGCGAGGAGCTTGTGGCGCCCGGCGGAATAATTGCCAATATCGGGGTACATGGCACCAAAGTCGATCTGCACCTGGAACAGCTCTGGGATCGCAACATCGCGATAACCACACGGCTGGTCGATACCTCGACCACGCCACTTCTTATGCGGATGGTGCGGAATGGCCGCTTGAACCCGATGCCGCTGATCACACATCGATTTCGCTTCGACGAAATGCCGCGGGCATACGACGTGTTTGGACAGGCGGCCGTCAGCCACGCACTCAAAGTGCTGATTCAGTTCTAGTGTAGTGCGTCACACAGAATGACGTTTACTTTCGGGCGAAAGCGTGCGACTTTTCTTGGGGAAAAGTCGCATACGGGGCATTGGCATCATGCCTGCTATTTGTGACGCACTACACTAGCGGGGAGGTTTGGAAGGGAGCGAAAGCCCTCGCCGCTGGCGGCCATCGCGGACGGTTGGGCCGAAGACGCGGGCCGCTCCGCCGCCCCGCGCGGGCGATACGATTCCACGAGCACGCAACCTGAGTTGCGCTCCATCCAGACATCGACACGCTCGGCGAGGGCGAAGGTTCGCGCGGTTTCGAAGGCTTCGGATTCGGTGGAGGCTAAAAGCTGGGGAGGGTGGGGCGCCTCACGCAAGCTGACCGCGCCGTTCCCCGCCTCGGGTCTCAAGACGATATCGCCCGGCAGCGGTGCGTCCGCGTTTGGCTGGGGAGGCATACCTGCCCTTCCTCAATCTTAGCTGGTGCAACTATATCATAGTTATCATGGATTGCCGCGCGTCCGGCATTCCCGAGTACCTTCGGCGCTTGGGCTCGCGCCGGCACGGGATGCCCGCTCTGCTCATGGCATGGGCGAGGTGCCGCAAGCGAGAATGAGAGTCGACTGGGGCCCGACTTCATAATCGTCCGCACCCGCCAGGACCGGTTCGCGTCCGGGCTCGAAATAGTCCTCGGGCGGCTGGCGAAAGGTATCGATCACCAGTTTCCAGGAGGCGTCGGCGCTGGGCAGCCGGTAACGAACCGGGTTGGGGCCGGGATGGAATACGAGAAACAGTACGGGGCGCGAGGCGTCGAAGATCAGGCAGCCAACACTACGCCGCTCGGGATCCTGCCAAGCTGGCGGTCCGCCGGCAGAACCGAACCACTGGATGTCGTCGGGCGCATAGAATGCCTCGCGGCGCAGGACCGGATAGCGCCGGCGCAGGTCAATCAAGCCGCGCGTAAAGCGCACCAGGCCGGCATTGGTTTCGGCGAGCCGCCAGTCGTACCAGGTGGTTTCGTCGTCGTGGCAATAGGCATTGTTGTTGCCGCCTTGGGTGCGGCCGAACTCGTCGCCCCCCAGCAACATGGGCACCCCGCGCGCCAGCAACAGCGACGCGAGCAGATTGCGGACCTGCCGGCGGCGGACGGCGAGAATGGAGGGATTATCGGTCGGCCCTTCAATGCCATAGTTTGCGCTGTAGTTGGCTTCCACACCGTCGCGGTTATTTTCACCATTGGCCTGGTTGTGCTTTGTGGCGTAGCTGACCGTGTCGCGCAGGGTGAAGCCGTCGTGGCAGGTCACGAAGTTAATACTGGATCCGGGCCCTTTTCCCGAGCCCTGAAACAAGTCGGCACTGCCGCAGAGCCGGCTGGCGAAGAGGCCGGCCACGCCGCCATCGCCACGCCAGAATCGGCGTACATCGTCGCGAAACCGCCCGTTCCACTCCGCCCAGGAGCGTTCGGAAAAGTGACCCAGGAGATAGGCGCCGCCGGCGTCCCAAGCCTCGGCGATCAGCTTGGTTTCGCGCAAGATGGGATCCTCGGCGATCTGTTCGAGAAGCGGGGCATTGGGAAGAACCGCGCCGTGGCGGTCGCGCCCCAGCACCGAAGCCAGGTCAAAGCGGAATCCGTCGACGTGCAAATCCATAACCCAGGTGCGCAAGACCTGGATGATCCACTCGCGCACGACGGGGTGATTGGCATTCAGCGTATTGCCGACGCCGGTGAAGTCGCGGTACTGGCGCGGGTCGGCATCATTGAGCATGTAATAAATGGGATTGTCGAGGCCGCGGAAGCACAGCGTCGGTCCACTGGCATCGCCTTCGGCGCTGTGGTTGAGCACAATATCGATCAGGATTTCGATACCGGCGCGATGGAACGCCTTGACCATGCGACGGAATTCGCTGCGCTGGCCGCCCCGCGCGTCGGCGGCGTAGGCGGCTTTCGGAGCAAAGAAAGCGACTGGGTTGTAGCCCCAATAGTTGCGCAAGCGGCGGCCGTCGAGGGGGTTGACGCGAGTGAGGTCCGCGGCATTGAATTCCTGGACGGGCATCAATTCCAGCGCCGTAATTCCCAGAGATTGAAAGTAGGGGATCTTCTCCGTCAGGCCGGCGTAGGTGCCGGGTTTGGTCACGCCGGCACTGGGATGCATGGTGCAACCGCGGACATGCGTTTCGTAAATGACGGTATTGGCGGCGGCATGGCGGGGCGGGCGATCGTCCCCCCAGTCGAATTGTTCGCGGCAGTAAACAGATTTCGGCATGGTCCCGGCATCGTCATGAACCACGGGAGTGGCGGCCAGTTGCTGGCAAGCCGGAGCAAACTCCCAGCCCATGGGCGCGGCCACGGCATAGGCGCAGGGGTCGAGCAGCAGGCGGTGCGGGTTGAACCAGAACCCGCGCTCGGGAGCGAACGGCCCGGTGGCGCGATAGCCGTATAACTGACGGTCCTCCACCCCACCGACCCAGAGATGCCAGCCATCGCCGGTTCGGTGGCGGGCAGGATCCAGGTCATAGGCCCAGGATGGCTCGGCAGCGCCAGGCTCAGCGAAAAACTCGAGGCGCATGCCGGTCGCGTAGCGGCAGAACAGCGAAAAATTGACGCCGGCGCCCCGCGCCTGCGCGCCCCAGGGGAAAGGCGTGCCCGCGCGGACTTCATACTTCGCCGGCTCGCGTGTAGTGACTGGCGCAGTCATGCGGTTCGGCAGTCGCTGGCGCGGGCTGGATCACGCGGTGGCATGGCCACTTTTTGCCTGGGTCGCTCCCGCCCGCTTTGCCCCAGGGCCAATGATGCGTTCCCCGCGATCGGCACCGGGGCCAGCTCGGCAATTCGGTTCCGGAGCCAAGTCTCGAGAAGCGCCTCGGTGCGGGGCGGGTAGGCGGTCGCCACCAACGTCCCGAGAGTTTCACCATGATCTCCGACGCTTATGGAATAGCAGGGATAGTCTGTCGTCCGCTGCCCCGCCGGCACAAACGCCTGCATGGGGCACCCTCCGCACGTGCCCGCGCCACCCGCACTGCCACGCCGGCAGTGCGGTGCATCCAACAGGGGCCAACGGGGGCGCCAAGGCGCTTCCGCGCCGCGGGTGTATCCTCCCTGCCGCAGATAATGCCAATGCGCACGCAGGTGCTCCAGCAGATCATGGCTGGCGGGGCCGGGGCTCGCGACCCGCTGCGTGGACGCGGGGGGCACGACCACTTGTGGCACGTCCACCTTTTGCCCGGGTCGCTCCCGTTGGTCGCTCTTTTTGGTTCGTTCCCGATGGTCGCTTGGCGGCGCAAGCGGCTGTTTATGGTCGACGAAGATCAGGCGGTCGGTAGCGGATATCATGACGAGCGTCCCACAAGCTTCGCTGCACGATGGCAGCCAATGCCCGCGAGAAAGATAGGAGCGCTGAATCGGATGGCGAGTGGCGCGGCCTTTGGGCGCAGGGTGCGCGGTTTGGCGCAGTTACATGCTGACAATTCCCCATCGCGGCGGTACAGCGCCGAACGAGAGAACAAGCCAAGCGGTGGGGGAACAATGCGATGGAACGCTTGGCCTTGCGGTTGCATGCCATTCAGTTGATCGCCGATGAGAGCCGTCCATGGTACCGGAATCCGCCATCCCGACAGCAAGCGCCCCCTACACCGGCAGAGTGGCCGCGGTTGCGGGACCGGTGGTGACCGTGGCCGGCGAGCCGGCCCCGGCGATTCACCACGCCTTGGTTGCCGGAGAGGGAAAGACAACGTTTCCCCTGGAAGTGTTCCAACATCTTGACCAAAGCCACATTCGCGCACTGGCCTTGTGCCGTTCCAGCGGTCTCTACCGCGGCATGGCGGTGCGCGACACCGGCGCACCGGTACGCGTGCCCGTGGATCCGGCCTGCTTGGGCCGGCTGCTCAACCTCTTTGGTGAGCCTCTCGACGGGGCTCCGGCATTTCCCGCCCAGACATACCGCAACATCGTGGCGCCGCCGCCGCCTCTGGCCGCGACCCGCCCCGCGGCCGACGTGCTTGCAACCGGCATCAAGGTGATTGATTTGATGTGTCCATTTCTGCGCGGCGGCAAGACCGGATTGTTTGGGGGCGCCGGGGTGGGCAAGACGGTACTGATCATGGAGTTTCTGCACGCGGTTGCCCGGCTACACCAAGGCGTATCGGTTTTTGCCGGCGTGGGCGAGCGAATTCGCGAAGGGCACGAGCTCTGGCACCAGATGGAGACTGCCGGTGTCATGCCCAGTGTGACCCTGGTATTCGGCCAAATGGACGAATCGCCCGGCGTGCGGTTCCGAGTAGGGCTGACGGCCCTGACCTACGCCGAATACCTGCGCGACTCCTCTCACCGCGAAGTGCTTTTTGTCATGGACAATGCCTATCGGTTTGCGCAGGCGGGCAGCGAGGTTTCCGGCCTGCTCGGCCGCCTGCCGGGCACGGTGGGCTACCAGCCCACGCTGGTGGCGGAAGTCGCCGAACTGCAGGAACGCATCGTCTCCACGCGCGCCGGCGCCATCACGGCGGTGGAGGCGGTGTACGTGCCGGCCGACGACATGACCGATCCGGCAGTGACCGCAATTCTGAACCACCTCGATACCGTCGTGGTTCTGTCGCGCGCTCAGGCCGGCCGCGGCATCTACCCGGCGGTGGCGGTGCTTGAATCGCGCAGCCGGGCGCTGGACGCGCAGACCGTGGGGACACGGCATTACGCGGTCGCGCAGGCGGTGCGGGAGCATCTGGCCCGCCAGCGCGAGTTGGAGGACATCATTGCCATGCTGGGTATCGAGGAGCTGGCGCCGGCAGACCGCCGCATTGTGGAGCGGGCGCGCCGCCTGCAAGCCTATCTGACGCAGCCGTTTCATGTAACCGCAGCCGGTTCCGGTCTCACAGGCGCCTCGGTGCGGCTGGAACAAACCATCGCCGACTGCGAGGCGTTCGTGCGCGGCAAGTTCGACGATGTGCCCGAGACGGACTGCTATATGCGCGGCGCCATGGCGGAGGCGCCGGCGGGAACCACGGTATGAAGACGTTTCGGTTGCAGCTGCATGGGGCGACCGAGGAACAGACCCACGAGGGTCTGCAGTCGGTCGTCGCCCACGATGCCAGCGGCAGCTTCGCCGTGCTCGCCGGGCACGAGCGGCTGCTTACCCGGTTGACTTCGGGTATCGTGCGCCTGCAATACGCCGACGGAAGCAGGGCGTATGCCGCCGTCATGGGTGGTCTTCTTTATTTCGCGGAAAACCAAATGCACATCGTCACGCGGGAGCTCCACCTCGCCGCCAGCGACGAAGTATTGGAAGAGAGCTTGGAGGCAGAGTGGCAGGCGCAGGAGGCGGAGTTGACCGAATTGCGCGCACAGATTCGCCGCCTGGACCGCGCCATACTGACCGCAATGGCCGGTCTGGGACGGGCGAAGGCATGAATGCCCGGCTGCCGAGCGGCCGCTCCTCGTCCGCGGCGCGCGATCACGCCGCCGGCGCCGACAGTGAAGCGCAGCGACAACTGCGGCATGCCGTGCAACGCGATGTGCGCCGGCGCCGCCTCGGCGCCCGGTATGGCGACGTGATCGCCGCCGTTGCCTATTTGGGCACCCTGGGTGTTGCCATCGCCGCGCCGATTGTGGCCGGGGCCTTTGCCGGAGCCTGGCTCGACGGCCGCCGGGCCGGGTACTCCTCGGTGTGGACGCTAGCCGGCCTCATCGTGGGGACCGTGGTCGGCGTTCTGGACGCAGTGGCCCTGCTGAGACGACAACTATGAATGTGCCGGGCCTGCTTCCGGACATCTGCTTCCGGCTGGGTCTGATCGCGATCAGCGCCAGCGTGGTCGTGACCTGGGCGCTCATGGCCGCGCTGGCGATGGCGGCACTGCTGCTGGCGCGGCGGCCGGGAGCGAGCCAGGCTCTGCTGGAGCCGGCCGTACTCGCGATGCTGCACGCCGTACAAGACGTGCAGGGCGACGCAGGCGAGGCCAAGGTATTGTTGCCGTTCATCGGTACGATCTGGATTTTTCTGCTCTGCGCCAACCTTATCGGCCTGCTGCCCGGCCTGCGCTCGCCCACCTCCGACCTCTCGGTGACGGCCAGCCTGGCGCTGGCCGTGTTTCTTGCGGTGCACGTCTACGGCGTGCGGCTCAACGGCTGGCGAGACTACCTGCGGCATTTTGTCCGGCCCAGCCCCTGGCTGCTGCCGTTCGAGATCATCGGCGAACTGTCGCGGACACTGGCGCTCGCGATCCGCCTCTTCGGCAACATCAGCAGCCTGGAACTGGCGGCCTATTTTGTGCTGCTGGTCGCCGGAGCTCTGCTGCCGGTGCCCATTCTGATGCTGCACATCGTCGAGGCCCTGCTCCAAGCCTATATTTTCGGCATGTTGGCGCTGGTGTACATCGCCGCCGGGCTAGCCGCTCACCCTTCACAGAAACGTATTGAGGCTGCGTTATGAACAACATGTATGTCTTCGTCACCCTTTCCACCGTGGCCGCGGCCGCGGCCATTGTCGGCGGCACCATCGTGCCGGCGCTGGGCATGGCCCGAGCCATCACCAAGGCCCTGGAGGGCATGGCGCGGCAGCCGGAAGCGGAAAAGGCACTGTCGCGCACGCTCTTTATCGGCTTAGCCATGCTCGAGTCGCTGGCCATCTATTGTCTGGTGGTTGTGCTGATTCTGCTCTTCCGGAATCCGCTGATCGCCTATCTGAAGCCGTGAGCGCGCCGCCGAGTTCGCCATGGCGATCAATTGGTCCACGTTTGCGATTGAACTGCTGAACTTCCTGATCCTCGTCTGGATTCTGCAGCGGCTGTTGTATCGCCCGGTGCTGCAGGCGATTGAGCGACGCAAGCAAGCGGATGCGGCGGTGCGGGAGGCGGCGCGCACACTGCACGCGGAGGCCGAAGAGCTGCAGCGCACCTATGCCGCCCGACTGGCGGAGTGGGAAACCGAAAAGATCCGGCTGCGGGGTGAGTTCGAGGCCGAACTGGATCACGCCCGCACGCAGGCATGGGAGCAGTTGGAGCGCGACCTGGAATGCGGGAAGACCAGCCACGCCGCCCAGGAGATACAAGCCAGGGGCGCGGAAGCGGCGCGCCTGGAAGCGGAGGCGGTGCGAAGCGGGGCGCAATTTACCGCCAAGCTGCTGCGGCGCGTCGCCAGTCCTGAATTGCAGGACCGGCTGATCGGCATGCTGCTTGAGGACTTGGCGCGGTTGCCGCCGCCACAGGGCGACGCCCTGCGCCATGCGCCCGCGACCGTGGTGGAGTTGGCCAGCGCCTATCCGCTGCATGGCGCCCAGGAGGCGGCTCTGAGCGGCGGTCTGGCCAGCCTTGGCGCCGCTCCCGCCGCCTTGCACTGCACGGTGGATGCGACGTTGCTCGCCGGAGTGCGAATCCAGGCGGGATCGCATACGCTGAGCGCCAATCTGGCGGACGAACTCGCGGCTTTCTGTCAGGCGGGAGAGGGGAGCGCGTAAGATGGCGCGCTGGGCACCGCTCGAGCAGCAGCGCGCCTGGCTGGCAACCTATACGCCTGGCCTGCGCGTTGCCGAGTCCGGGCGCGTCACCGCCGTCGGCGACGGCATTGTTTGGGTTGCCGGACTGCCCTCGGCGGCCATCGATGACGTGCTCGAGTTTGAGGACGGCAGCCAGGCACTGGTTTGCCAATTGGCGGAGGATTCGCTGGGAGGGATTCTGTTGCGCTCCAGCGGGGGTCTGGCTACCGGCATGCAGGTACGATCGGCCGGGTGGCAACTCACCCTGCCGGTGGGCGAAGCCGTACTCGGGCGCGTTCTGGACCCGCTGGGCGGGGCGCTGGACGAGCGCGAGGCGCCGGACTGTGTGGAACGCGGGCCGCTCGACATTCTTTCACCCCCCATCGTCGATCGCGATTTTGTGAGCCGGCCCCTGTTCACCGGCAACCGGATCGTCGACACCATGATTCCGATCGGGCGCGGCCAGCGGCAGCTCTTCATCGGCGATAACGGCCTGGGCAAGACCACGCTCGCCCTCGACGTGGTGTTGCGCCAGCGCGACCAAGGCGTGCGTTGCGTTTACGTCGCGATCGGACAACGGCGCGCGAGCGTGGCCGGCGTGCTGGAAGCGCTACGCCGCGGCGGCGCCCTGGACTACACCTGCCTGGTGGCCGCCGATGCGGCCTCGCTGCCGGGGTTGCAGTACCTGGCGCCGTTCGCGGGCGCCGCCGTCGCGGAATACTGGATGCGCCGCGGTCAAGACACCCTGGTCGTCTACGACGATCTCACCACCCATGCCGACTGCTACCGCGAACTGTCGCTGCTGCTGCGGCGGCCGCCGGGCCGCGAGGCCTTTCCGGCAGATATCTTTTATCTCCATGCCCGCCTGCTGGAGCGCGCCGCGAGCCTCTCGCGGGCGCGTGGGGGCGGGACGATGACCGCGCTGGCCCTGGCGGAAACGCACGAGGGCGAGCTGGCCACCTATATCCCCACCAATCTGATTTCGATCACCGACGGGCAAGTTTACTTTGCCGCCCCGCTGTTCTCCGCGGGCATCCTGCCCGCGATCGATGTGACGCGCTCGGTATCCCGCATCGGCGGCGCGGCCCAGCCGCCGGCCATCCGCACTGAAGCGGGGCGCATGAAGCTCGACTACCTGCGTTTTCTGGAATTGGAGGTGTTCACCCGTTTTGGGGCCAAACTCGAAGCCTCAATTGCGCTGCAAATTCACCGCGGCCGGCTGCTGCGCGAAATTTTGAAACAGGCTCCGCGCATGCCCCAGGCGCCCGAACTGCACCTGGCCTGGTTGGTCGCTTTCAACGAGCACCGGCTCGATTCGCGGCAACCCGCTGACATGGCCGATTATTTGCACTTCTTGACCGCGGAAGTGCCGGCTCTGGACTTACAGCTCGGATCCGGCCGCTCGCGGTGGGCGGCGGCTATGACCGCATTGACACAGCGATGGGAGGAACGACGCCCGCCGGCGGCGGAGGCGGCATCCTGATGGGACGGCGGTCGGAGTTGCGCGCCCGCCAGCATGCGTTGACACAAGTGCGCGAGGTCCTGGCGGCGATGAAGAATCTGTCGCTTGCCGAGGCGCTGAAACTGCGGCCGGCGGCGGAGGCACAGCAGGCAAGCATGCATGTACTGGAACGGGCGGTGAGCGACTATCTCGGCCACTACGGCCGCGCACCGCGATGCGATTTGGGCGCTCCCCAGGTCTTTTTCCTGATGGGATCCGAGCGTGGCTTTTGTGGCGCCTTCAACCAGAGCCTTTGGGCAGCTCTCCTTGCCCGGTGCGCCGGCGATCGCCGGGCCATCCGAATCGCGCTGGCGGGCACGCGCATGGCGCTGCGGTACGGCAGCGACCCGCGGGTTGCCTTGACCATCCCGATGCCCGCGCGCTCAAATGAAATGACCGGCGTGCTGAAGAGACTCTATCCGCTGCTGCGCGACCAAGGCGCCATGCCCGCGGATTTCACCGTGATTTATAACGACGACACCGAAAGCGGCTTGACCACCCGCGTGGTGCGGCCCTTCTCGCGCTTGCAACGCCGCGAACCCCGTCTCTATCCCTACCCGCCACGGTTGCATGAGCGGCCGGACACGTTCCTCCTGGAACTGGCAGACGAATACCTTGCGGGACTGATGAGCGCCATCTACCTGACCTCGGTGATGGCCGAAAACCGGCAGCGCGCCCGGCATCTCGAGGGGGCCGTGCGCGAAGTCGACCGCCGCGTGGAGCAGGTGGGCTTTCGCTTGAACGCCGCCGTACAGGAAGCCACGACCGAGGAAATCGAGGAGATCATGCTCGGCGTGGCGGCGCTGATGTGAGTGGATCCCGCAAATGGGGTCAACCTCCGCACCTTGCGGCATCTGCCTCAGGCCCACCCTCAGTCGGAAGCCGAGCAACCCCGTTTGGCCGTTCCCGATGCCTTGCCTTCAGTGGGGACCGGCGTGCAACGGTAGAGGGCGAGCGGCGCCAAAGCCGCCGGCCACCACGCGACGAAGGAAGCTTATGCCCGGAATATTGATCACCAAAAGCGAGGAACGTGCGCAGGCCCGCGTCGAGCAGTTCCAGAGCCGGTTGGAACGCCGCGCATACGAATTGTATGAAGCGGAGGGGTCCATTCCCGGCCGCGCCCTGGAGCACTGGTTGGAGGCTGAGCGCGAGTTGACGCGGC
This sequence comes from Terriglobales bacterium, assembly GCA_035573035.1. GTDB lineage: Bacteria > Acidobacteriota > Terriglobia > Terriglobales > SCQP01 > SCQP01. Next base: position 63,172 of record DATNAC010000087.1, on the reverse strand, counting down.
CGGTCCCGACACAGCTGATGGAAAACGACGACGGCACCCTCCTGCTGCGGGCCGAGGTGCCCGGATTCGGGCTCCGCGATCTTGAACTGGACGTGGGAACGGACTGCGCCGTGCTCTACGGCACCTGCCACGAACGCGACGGCCGCGGCCGCATCTTTTTGGATGAATTCGGCGGGCGCGTTATTTGTAGGCGCATCCCCCTGCCCTGCGACCGTGAGACGGGTGAAGTCAAAGCTCATCTGAACCGCGGCGTATTGGACATTCGTGTATTACCTGCGCCGGAGGGCCGGCAAGGCAAGAAGGGCACCCGCCATGCCCGCTGAACCCCTATCCGCCTTAACTCCGCGATCGCTGGCCGCCGTTGCCGGCCGCTTGTCGGTGTTTCTGGTATTGGGCGCAGCCGCGGGCGTGGCCGCCAACGCTGTACCTTACGAAAACGGCTGGCTGTGGTGCATCGGCGCCTTTCTCCCGGTTGGGCCGATTCTGGCGATGTTGCTGGGAGCCCGGTTGCGTTGGCCGGAGATCCATCCGACCTGGTTTCGCGGATCCCTGGCGACCGCGCTGCTGGTGTTCAGTTTGCCCTGGGCAACGGGCGGTTTTTGGCTGGGCCTGGTGGCGGCCAAGGATCTGTTCCATGCCGGCCTGAACGCCGCCTTATTGTCCGGATTTACTCTGGGCGCGGTTTTTACCGTGGTATTGGTCTACGTCGCGCTCGGCATTGTCACCGGCGAATGGTCGGCGCGGATCGCCGGCGAGCTTGCCATCGCCGCCGCCCTGACGCTTTTGATTGTGCAGAGCTTTGTGCGCAGGGAGCAGTACGTGCTGTTTCCGGTCGGCATGGGATTGATGTCGGTCGTAATGGGATGGTACCTTTTGCGGCCGGGCGTCGTTGCCGGCTCGCGAGCGCAGCCGCCCGTCAGGAGCCGGTGACCATGCCGTCAATTCTTCCGCCCCGGCAAGAAGCCGTTTTCCACAGCGGGCTGCCCGCTCTGCTCGGTGCACTGGATGCGCTGTTCACTCCGCGGTCCATTGCGGTGATCGGAGCATCGCGCCGGGCGGATCACGTCGGAGGCGCGATTTTCCTCAACCTGCTTGCGGGCGATTTCCAGGGCGTTGTGTACCCGGTGAATGCCCGCTCTCCTGTCGTCCACAGTGTGCAAGCGTATCCTGACATCACCGCCGTCCCGGCGATAGTGGACCTGGCCATCATCGCCACTCCCGCGGCGTCGGTGTTGGAAGTGGCGGGCGCCTGCATCGCCCAAGGGGTGCGGGCCCTGGTGGTGATTTCGGCCGGCTTTGCCGAATGCGGCGCCGCCGGAAGCAGCCGGCAGGATTCGCTCCGCGATCTCTGCCGCGTCGCGGGCGTGCCCCTGATCGGGCCCAACTGTCTCGGACTTATCAATACCGACGAGCGGGTGAAGCTGAACGCCACCTTCGCGCCGCACGCGCCCATACCTGGAAACATCGGCTTCATCTCGCAGAGCGGAGCGCTGGGGCTGGCCGTGCTGGAGCAGGCCCAGGAGTTCGGGCTTGGGCTGGCGCGCTTCGCTTCGATCGGAAACAACGCCGATATCTCCAGCAACGACCTGCTCGAGTTATGGAGGGACGACCCCGCCGTAGGGGTCGTGCTTCTGTACCTGGAATCTTTTGGGAATTCTCAGCGGTTTGCCTCGATCGCGCGCCAGGTATCGCGCCGGAAGCCCATTCTTGCCATCAAGAGCGGGCGTACGCGCGCCGGCGCGCGCGCTTGCGGCTCTCACACCGGTGCGCTGCTGGCCGCCAACGATTCGACCGTAGCCGCCTTGTTCGAGCGAGCCGGCGTGGTGCGGACGGATACCCTGGAGGAGATGTTCGGTGCGGCGGCGCTGCTGGCTCATCAACCCTTGCCGGCGGGGCGCCGGGTGGGCATTGTCACCAATGCCGGCGGGCCGGGCATTCTTTGCGCGGACGCGTGCGAAGCGGAGGGATTGACGGTGCCGGTTTTCTCGGCATCCACCCAGGCCCAATTGGCCACTTGTCTGCTGGCGGATGCGAGCCGAGCCAATCCCGTGGATTTGGTGGCCTCGGCTCCTGCCGGACACTTCACCCGCGCCATCGAGATCGCGGGCAACAGCGGGGAGGTCGACGCACTGATCGCGATTTTCGTTCCGCCCATGGTGACATCTCCGGCGGACGCGGCCGCGGCCATCCGATCGGGGGCGCAAACGCTTGACGGGGGCCTGCCGCTGCTCACCGTCCTCATGTCGAAGCCGGGTCCGCTGCCGGAACTCCGCACCGCTACCGGGGCGCTGCCCTCTTATTCGTTTCCCGAGATGGCCGCGCGCGCGCTCGGTCACGCGGCGCGCTATGCCGCTTGGCGCGAACTGCCGCCGCCCCAACTCGTGGCTCCCGAAGAAAGCCGGCGGGCACGCGCCCAGCAGGCGCTGGCGGGGGCCCGCCCCGACGCCGGCGGTTGGCTAAGCGGGCACGACACGGCCGAACTCCTCAGCGGCTACGGTTTGCCTTTCGTGCGGCAGCGCGCATTCGGGGTTGATGAGAGCCTCACGGTATTCTCGGAATCGGCGCCTGCCGCGCTCAAAGCGATCCTGCCGGGCATACAACACAAGAGCGATATTGGGGCGGTACGGCTCGGCCTGCTGGGCACCGAGACGGTACAGAAGGCGGCCGCCGCCATGCAAGCGACACTGGAGCGGGGCGGACTCGAGCCAGCCGGTTGGCTGGTTCAGGAAATGGCGCCGCCGGGCGTGGAGATGATCCTCGGCGTGATCCGCGACCCCATCTTCGGGCCGGTCGTCGCCTGTGGTTTAGGCGGTTTCATGGTGGAATTGATTCACGATATCGCCGTGGGGCTCGCGCCTCTCGACGCGCGGGAGGCCGAGGCGATGATCCGGCGGCTGCGATGCGCGCCTCTGCTCAGCGGCTACCGGGGTACGGCGCCGTGCAATATCTCCGCGCTAGTCGAGGCGTTGGTGAACCTGAGCTGGTTGGCCAGCCAGATGCCGGAGATCGTCGAACTCGACTGCAACCCTATCGTGGTACATCCTGCCGGAGCCGCGATTGTCGACGCCCGCATTCGGGTGCAGCGCTAGAAGTGGTCTCATAATTGGTGCCAAACTCTACGCGAATGGATCGTGTGCGGCTTTTTCCCCAGAAAAAGCCGCATCCAGCTCGCCCCAGGCGGCCTGCTGCGGCATTATGAGACCACTTCGAGCCCGCGGTTCTCACAAATGGCTGACATGGGGCATTTCACCCGAGTCGGGGCAGGGGCCTCCAAGCCAGGCCGCATCGCTCGAACCAGGAGTACCACGGCGGATCGCGCGCTGGCGGTATCCGCCATGGAATCAGTACGAGGCGGATCGCGCGATATGGCGGGCCGGTTGCACCACCTCCATTTGTGGAGGCTGTTATGTCAAACGCGATGGCATCCCCGGCGGCCGCGCTCGGGCTCAAAGAGATACTGGTGACAACAGACTTTTCGCCGGCGGCCAACGCCGCCGTTCGTTTCGCCGCGGAGTTGGCGGGCAAGCACAACGCTCGACTGCATCTCGCGCATGTGGTCTGGATGCGGCCCTATGACGCCACGCCCGACGTCAGTTCCCCGACCCTATGCTGGATGCTGCGGGTGGGCCAGGAGCAGCTCGACGCGGTTGACCACTCCGCCTTGCTGGCCGGTCTCGCCCATCAGGCGCATTTGCTGCAGGGCCGGCCGGAACTGGTGTTACCGGAGTTCGTAGCCGAGGAGAAAATCGATCTGGCGGTGGTGGGAGCCAGTGGACGTAACGGCGTCGGCCGCCTCATCCTGGGATCCACCTCGGAAAACATCCTGCGGTCGCTGCCCTGCCCGGTGCTGACGGTCGGTCCGAATGCCTGGCACACTCGCCACGGCAGCGAGTTTTACAGCATCCTCGCCGCCTGCGGCTTGGGAGACGCATCGGAGCGGGTCGCCGAGTATGCCGGCCGGCTGGCGCAGGAGTATCGCGCGCAATTGACCTTGATGCACGCGATACCACCGCAGCATGCCGGGGACACTTCGCGCTATGAAGCCGCGGAGCGGAGGCTGGGGGCGCTCAAGCCCGGCGGCGTCTGCTTCTGGACCCCTCCGGAGATCCGCCTTGACGTGGGACCACCGGCTGATTGCATCCTCACCGCCGCCGGAGAACTCAAAGCGGACCTGATCGTCATGGGGGCCCGGGGCTCCGCCGGAATGACCGATCATCTGTCGACGCTCACCCACAGGATCGTGTGCGATGCGCCCTGCCCGGTACTGACGCTGCGGGGGTAACGGTGCGCATGTGGCATCCGGCTTGCTGTGGTATATGCGGGGGAGGAATACTTTATGGCAGCGGTCGCAGTTGAAAAAAGCCAAGACATGCAACACAATCCGATTCCGGCATTGGCGGAGATCGAAAAGCGCTTCCAGGCGATCCAGCGCCGGGCCTTCGAAATCTTCGACGGGCAGCGGTGCGCCGACGGGCATGCTCTGGAGAACTGGCTCAAAGCCGAGCGGGAAACGTTGGGGTGGTCGGCTGGCGAACTGTCGGAGGACGACGGTGGCTACCATCTCGATTTGGCGTTGCCCGGATTCACCGCAAACGAGGTAGAGGTCTCGGCGACACCCGCCGGGCTCATCGTGCACGCCAAAAGCAAAAAGGAATCGAAGTTTCAGGGCCGGCGCGTCCTCTGGTCCGAGTTCGGGGCCGACGAGGTCTACCGGCGCGTGGACCTGCCGCAGGCGATCAACATTGACAAAACGGCGGCGAGCCTCGATCACGGCCGGCTCCATATCGAAGCCGCGAAAGCGGCTCCGGAGAAGCATGGAATTCAGGCTCTCGCCGCCTAGAGGCGCGGGGACGCGGGCAAGGGCCCGTACCGAGGCGCCGGTCGGGCGATTCCGGCAGCCTCGGTATCGCAAGCAGGATGCAAACGCCCAAGGGGGAACCATGGCCAGAGTACTTTCGGTGATCAAAGCTGATGAGATGGTTCAGCGCGATGTGGAGGCGGAATTGCGCTGGGACGCGCGGTTGCAGCCCAACGAGATCGGGGTGACGGTGGCCGGCGGCGTGGCTACGCTGACCGGCCGGGTCGACTCGCTCACGAAAAAGTGGACGGCGGAGGAGGCGGTACAGCGCGTGCGCGGGGTGTACGCGGTCGCGAATGAGATCGAGGTGCATCTGCCGAGCTTCGCCGAGCGCAGTGATTCGGATATCGCGCGAGCGGCGGTCCAGGCTTTGGAGTGGGACGCGTCGGTGCCGCGGGAGAAGATTCGGATCACAGTCGCGCAAGGACTGCTCACGTTGACCGGCGAAGTGGAGTGGCAATACCAGAGGCGGGCGGCGGAGGATGCCGTGTGGCGCCTCATGGGCGTCCGGGGGGTGGACAACCGGATCACGATCCGGCCGGCCGTAGCCGCTTCCGGATTGGAAACCAAGATTGAAGCGGCCTTGTTACGAGGAGCCTTGCACGATGCTCACCGGGTCAAAGTCGAGGTGAATGGATCCGAAGTAATCCTCCGGGGCAGCGTACGTTCGTGGGCGGAATGGCAGCAAGCGATGGGCGTGGCCTGGTCGGCTCCGGGGGTGAGCGTGGTCGATAATCGAATCAGCGTTGCGCCTTGACGGGCGGCGTGGCACGGCCACTTTTTGCGCTGGGTCGCTCCCGTTGGCCGCTCGGAGGCCGGGCTTCGATTACCGGCAGCGGATGCCCGCACCGCTCGGGGCATCCGCGAGGCATGGGCGCGGCCCCCAGCGCGGATGGCGTTGATATTCCGCAGCCTTTCGCGCCGATCAGCGCGGAAGGCCACGCGCCCGGCACTCTTCTTGTGCGCCTTACACTGACGCATTGCTTTTGCCGGGGCGCGCAACTCAACACGCGAGTTTCGCCCCTTCGAAGTCGAAACCATATTACGCAGTCTCAGCGGAATGATGGCGTACCGCCAATATGGGGCACGGTGCCAATTGGGCGACCTGCGCGAGCGTGCTTCGGCCCGCGTGATCACCGAACCAAGTTTCGTGTTTGACTCCCATCACGATCAAACCGGCCCGAGACTCGCCCGCGGCCGCCACAATCGCGGATGCGGCGTGGCCATATGCCACACGGGTTTGCGTGTCGGTTCCAGCGGGGCTAAGGCGGCGTAACTGGCCCTCGATCGCGCGTTCGATCTCCGCGCGCATCTCGGGTTCGAGGCCGGGGACCGGATCGTGCACCACGTGCAGCAAGTTCAAGCGAGCCTTGGTGTCCGCGGCGATGGCGGCGGCGAATTCTGCCGGACGCAGCGACTCGGCGCCCAAGTCGGTGGCCAGGAGAACGCTGCCGCGGGATGGCCCGCTCTCGGCCTCGGGCCCGACCAACAGAACCGGACAGCCGCAATGGCGGATGACGGCCTGCGCGGTCGAGCCGAGCAGCAGATTGCGGACCGGTCCGGCAGCGCTCGTACCGACGACGACCAGATCAGCCTTGAGCTCGGCGGCGGCGGCCACGATGGTTCCAGCGACCATACCCTGGCACGCATACTCGCGGTGCCGCAGGCCTTGCATTTCGGGACGGTCATGGGCGAGCCCGGCAAGGCGGCTCTGGGTGGAGTTGAGCAACTCGGCCTCAACCTGAACCGCGGCCCAGGCCGATTCGGTGACGTCGGGCAGAGGGGCGGACATGACGGGAGTGACCACCGACACCAGCATCAACTCCGCATCGTATTGGCGCGCCCAGCGAATCGCGATTTGGAGGGCCCGTTCGGCGGGCGCGGAAAAATCGGTGGCAACGAGCACGCGTTGCAAGCGGTAGCGCGCGGTGTGCGAATGAGGGTCAGCCGGGATGGAGAGGGCCTGGGGCTGCGACATAAAAACCTCCGACAAGGGTGAGAAAGCAGTTGGACGGCCAATATTGATAGCCGCGGCCCCAGCGCAACTTCCAAGGCCGCCCAGCGACCCGGGGCGTTTGATGGGCGCGGGGACCGCGCCTGCATTGCTTGCCGGGGGCGCAACACTCGCACTGCGAGTTTCGCGCCAGCAGCGTGTGTGAAATGACGCAGGGCTGAGGGTTCTAGCCCAGGCGTTGATCGGCATGAGATTGGGTTGCCGGGTTTGGCCAAGCGTATCCCGCGAGGCCTGGGTACCGATCAGGCCGCATGCGCTCTGGCGTTCCGTTGCTTGTGGGCCGGCTTGGTGAGAAGCCCGTAGCGACGCGGGCGCAGTTCATCAACCCTATGGACGCAACCCGGGCAGCGGTAGCCGCCGTCGAGCGGTCCCTGGAAATAGCCTTCGCAGCCGAAGCAGCGTTTCCAAACCAGCCGGGCGGGAGTGGGCCCAACCGACATCTCGGGCTGGAGCATGAGGAACCTCAATTCATACTTGCAGTCTATTCACCTCATCGCAGTTTGAATGCCATGGCAAGACGCAGCCCCCGGACCTTGGCGCCAACTTTGTTCACCCGGCAAACGGCGCGTTCCTGCGAGGTGGCGCGTCAAATCACACAGGCTTGGGCGAGAGCGCGCAACCTGGCTCTTTGATTGGCGGGCCCCAGCGCGGCTGCGCCGCGCCCGGCGATTCCGGGCGCCTTCGGCTTTTGCTCGCACCGGCATGCGAACCCCGGAGCCCCATGCCGGTGCTGCGCCCGCCATGCGCCCGCGTTCCGCCGCTACTGCTGGCCGGCGAGGGAGGCCACCTTGAGGTTGGAGGTCATGCCCGATCCGGAGTGTAACTCGTACATCAGGGCGTAGGTGGCGATCCAGTGGGTCTCCAAATAGCCGGCCTTGTCGAGGGTCTTGTAACCCTGCACCGCATGGATGGCCGCGAGGCGGCGCAGGACCGGGACGCGGGGGTCGTTGGCGGGGAGCGCTTGGGCGATGGTAAGCATGGCCGCCGCGCGCGAGAAGGCGAGTCCGATCAGGTGGGACTGGCCCGCCATCTGGTCGGGGGTGATTTTGCTGGCGTCGAAGGGCGAGACCAGGGGACGGAAAGAGCGCGAGTACACAGCCGGCATGAAGTCGTTAAACCAGGCCAGGAAGTGGTTCCCGTCCATCACGTGCGACATGAGCGCTCCCTCGACCAAACAGGGCGAAAGGAAGGACACGCCCTCGGGCTCATAACCGGTGGGGCAATCCTGGTCGCCGTCGTAGAAGCGGTGCGAGGTCGCCAGGATGGCGTCGTGGAGCGCGGTGTCGTGCGCTTCCTCGGTGTACGGCAACATCAGGTCCATATCGAAAGCGGTGTTGGGATGGACGCCTTGCCGCACTGGCGTGGGCAGCTTGGTCAGGTAGCCAGCGAGGTTCTTGGAGAAGAAGTCCGCGAGCGGCTGCATGTTGGCGGCCCATTTCTTGGCATCGGGGTCGTTCCACGTGAGCAGGTCGCCGTACAGCTTCAGCAGCCAGGCCTGGCCGTAAGGACGCTCAAAGCTCTTGGAGCCCTCGAAGAAGGTGAGTTCTCCCGCCAAATTGCGTTTGCCGAGGTGGTCGTTGAGTTTCTCGCGGATGAGCTGCGCGATCGGTATGTTGGGGTACTTTTTGAGCACGGTGACCAGCGTCCAGGTGGAGTTCACCGCCGAGTGCCAGTCGTAGCAGCCGTAGAAGGAGCGCTGCCGGTCGTAGCCGGCCATCAGACGGGTGGGGCCGGCCGACTGCCAGAGGTAGGCGCCGCGCCCGGCAGGGGCGGCCGGAACCGCCGGAGCCGCCGCGCCAGCGTTTGCGCCACTGGCGCTGGCTCCGGCGCCGCCGCCGCCAGGCGTGGCACCGTCCGCCGAAGCGTTGGCGCGCCCACCGCGCCCGCTCCGCCCTCCACCGGCCGCGCCGGCATCCGCGGCGGCCGCGCCACCCCCGCCCCCGCCGGACTGAGCTTGCAGATGATCGAGACAAGACAGCGGATACGAGGCCAGTGTCATGGCCTCCAACTCATTCATCGGCGGCGTCTGAGCGACGGGAAGCGTCTGCAGAAAGGCGGCCACGTCGTGTACCTGGGCCGCGGGCATGGGCGCCGGGGGCGGCGCGGCCGCCGCCGGAGCGCTGCTCGCTCCCTGTCCGCAACCGACGCACAGCACGGCGGCCAGCCCTAGACCGGCCCCCAGCAACGACGTTTTCCCCGTGAGTTTCATATCAACTCCAATCCTCGTGTTTCCGGAACCCCCAACGCGCTCGCCGCCGCCAGGGCAAAAGCAATGCCGCACAAGCCAAAGGCCCAGGCCAGGCCTTTGGTCTCGCCCACGCCGCCGATGACGAACGGCGCAAAGGCGCTCAGCCCGCGCGCCACGTTATAGGACAGTCCGAGCGCCGTGGCCCGAATCGGCGTGGGAAACAACTCGCTGCCCAAGATGCCGGAACCGGTAAAGAACCCTGTCCCAAAAAACGCCACCAGCGAGGCCGCCAGCAGAATCATGCCGGGCTGGCGCGCGCTCGCAAACCAGGGGACCAGCAGCGCCGCGGCCGCCAGGTAGACGACCACGGTGCGTTTGCGCCCGTAGCGATCGGCGAACACGCCGAAGAGCAGATAGCCCGGCAGCATGCCGCACAGGTTCAAGATAATCAGGAAGGCGGAGCTGCCGAACATGGCAAACCCGCGCCCGCCCTGCGACACCGGCAGCATCAAATAGGCCGGCAGCCAGGTGAACATGCCCCACCAGGCGAACATCCCGAAGGTGTTCATGGCAAGCAGGGCGAGCAGGCGCGGTGTGGCCTGCCGCCACAACCGGCGAGTCGCCCCGGCGGCCGGCGTGACGTCCCGCTGCCGCTGCCACAGCTCCGGCTCGGGAACATCGTGCTGAATCCACAGCGTCGCGAGCGCCGGCAGCACACCCACGAAAAACACCCAGCGCCAACTGGCGTGGGCCAGCACCAGGCCGGCCACCAGCGCCGCCAGGGCATAGCCGACGGCCCAACTGCTTTGCACGATGCCCAGCGCACGTCCGCGCCAGGCCGAGGGCCAGGTCTCGGCAACCAGGGTCGCGCCCGCGTTCCATTCCCCGCCCATGCCCAAGCCAAGAAAAAACCGCAGCGTGGCCAGGATGGTGATGCTGGTCGAGAAGCCGCAGGCAAAAGTAAACAACGAGTACGTCAGGATGCTGGCGCTGAGCATGCGCCGGCGTCCGAAGCGGTCGGCCAGAAGGCCGAAGATCAAGCTGCCGATGGCGCTGGCGATCAGGGTCAGGCTGTTGAGCAATCCCGCGGTGGACTTGCTCATGGCGAAGGCCGCCATGAGGTGGGTCAGCACCAACGAGTAGAGCATGACGTCGAAGGCGTCCAGCATCCACCCCAGGCCGGCGGCCACCAGGGTGCGGCGCTGCGCACGGCTCGTGCTCTTCCAGCGGAACGGTGGCGCGGCGGGAGAACTGCTCACCACGGCTGGGACGCTATTGGGCATCTATTTGCCATCGGGCGGCAGCGGCACGGGCGGCTCCGAGCTCGGCAGAATGGGGCGCGCGCGCGTGACCGACCAGGTCACACCCTGGGCGCTTTCCTTTTCGCCGCGGGTGATGCGGAGCTTACCCAAAGCCAGGTATTTCAAGTGCACCTGGTCGTAGGCCAAGCCCGCCGACGCCACCAGCTTCATGTAGTCGCCATGCGCGGTCTCGTCCGGCGCCTCGGTGTAGCCCTGGTCCCAGGTGATGGCGGAGCTCGCACCCGGGCCGGCCTGGCCGCCGCCGGTGGCGGAGGTCCCTTTGAGCGACATGTAAATGCGGATGCCGTTTACCACCGGCTGCTGCATGTTGTCGGGCTGGAAGGCCTGTCCCCAGCGCTGGTAGCGGTCGTTCATGCGCGTCTCCAGCGGCAGCAGTCCGGGCACCTTGCGTTCGGCGTCCACGATGCGGTCGCGCAGCGCGAAGGTTACGGCCTCGGAATATGTGTTGGTGGTGGTGTCGCGGGCAAAACTCAAGCTGGTGAACCAGCCGCGCGGAATCCACCAAGTGCGGCCGTTGTTGGCGCCGTCGCGGCTCTGCACCCAGGCGGTGTACTCGCTGAAGGGCTGCACCCACTCGTGCGAGGGATAACCGTGGGGGTTGAGGAAGGCGTCCGGGTTCCACTCCTGCAGCAATTGCCGCCGGGTGCGGGACTCGGGATAGACCGGATCGATGTCGGCCTGACCGCTCGACACGTCGGCGGCGAGGGCGCCGTGATAACCCAAGTGCAGCAGGTTGTCCGGCTCGATTTTGGCCTCCATCACCGAGAGCTGGGCGCCGTCAGGGTTGTCAATCGGGTGCAGGACCACGTTGACTTGCTTCAGGTAAGCGCGCTCGGCGGGATCGGTGACCAGCATCTCGGCCAGCTTTTCGACGTGGCTGGTGCTGGAGACCTCGTTGGCGTGCTGGCGCGCGGAGTACACGATGGAGGCCTTGAGCGTGGTCTCTTTGGCGGAGGAACGCAGGGTCGAGGGCGAGGGCAGCATGATATCGCTGACCCAGATGTTCTGGCCCAAGTAGCTGCGCCCCATCCAATATGTGGTGACGCCAGGGTAGGTGGACAGGCGCGCCTGGATGGAGGCGCTCTCGGCCGGGCCGATCGGCTCCGACCACTGCACGAAGGAGTGCGTAGCCGGGTTGATCGGCATGGGCGTGATGTCGGTAATCATCGGCCGCGGATGCAGCGGCGGAGCGACGTTCCAACCCAACAGCACCCGCTCCTCGGGCTTGCTGAACTCCACCCCCAGCGGGCGCGGTAGCTGCAGCTCGATCGCCATGTGCCGCAGATGTGTATAGGCCAGTTCATCGGGATAGAGCCCGGCGGCATGCATGGCGTCGAGCCAGTGCAATTGCCCTTCGGCCTCTTCGACGGTGAACATCGAGCGCTCCAACTGCTCGCGGCCCTGCACCTTCTCCCAGTCCTGCATGTCGTACTTTTTGAAGTCGGCCGGGAGCAGCCAGGTCAGGTTCTCGATCTCGGGCTGGAGACCGTTCGCCCCCGCCTGCACCCGGGCGCCGATCAGGCGCGGCTGGAAGCCGCCGGTGAGCACCGGCAGGTTGCGCTCGCGCTCCCGCACCTGGCCGTGAGCATCGGTCCAGCTCAGGCGCACCACCGGGTTGGCGGCCGCCTTGCCGTAGAACTCGACGTGCACCAGGCCGTCCTTGCCGTCCTCGGCGGGGTGCATCACCGGAATGACGCGGCCGACGTAGTTCTCCGCACGGCCGCTCTCGAGGTCGGCCAGCGCGTCAATAAAGGTTTCCGTCGAGTAGAAGACGTCTTCTTGCAGCGCCTCGATGGAGGAGATGCGTTCCTTATCAATGCCAAGGTTGTAGTCGGGCTCGCTCAGATGAAAGTCCATCTTGAGCGTGTCGAAGGGCGGGGCGTACTCGGTGTGCAGGTAGCCCTTCGACTGCGCCATCACGAAGCGGAAGACGCGGGGCAGGGTGACGTTCTGATAGTGATCCCAGAAGGTCTCGATGTCGGTGGGGATACGCTCATCGAGGACCGCCTTGCCTCCCTGCTCGAGCTTCACCCAGCCGGTGTCCACCTGGACATTCTCGTAGGCCTTGATGACGCCGCTGTAGGGCTGCATCACCGTGGTAACGGTGAAGTCGCGGCCGAGGATCTCCTTGCCCGCGGCATCGTAGGCATGCACCCGGTACGTCGGACTGGGCGGGTCGTTGGGCGGATCCGCCATGGCGATCGCGGTGGGCGTCGCCACCGGAGGCGCGGTGTTGATCTCGTGCAGGCTGATTTTGGCCAGGGGGATGTTCAGATCCTTCGCCAGGACCTCGTCCACCGGGTAGAGTTCCTGCGCCCAGCGCGCCGGGGAGTACATGTCGCGCACACCGGTCTCGTCCACATCCTTGGCGAAATCGAGGCTGAGGCTGGCGACGCCCTTGCCTTGCAGCTCGGGCTCGATCTCGTCCACCAGCCAACTGAATCCTTGCTTGTAGGCGTCGAGCACCACCACCTGGCGCTGGGCGGCGGGCACGCCCGCCTGATCGAGAATCGAATCGATTTGCGCGGTGAGCTTTTTGCGCTCCGCCGGACCCTCGCTCACCCGCGCCTCGATATTCACCGGCTGGCCGGCTTCGAGATGTGCCGCGGCGCCGCGCACGTCGTCGAGCAGCTTGGTACCCTCCCAGGGAATGTGGATGTCTTCGGTGAAAATCGGCTTGCCTTGGTGGAAGGGGAACTCGGGGTTGGTGTAATGCAAGTCGGGGTTATCGTCGCAGCACTGGGTGCCGGCGCGCAGGCTGGCGGTATCCACCTCGGCCTGGACGTGGACCTGATCCTGAATCTGCTTGGCCACGAAGCTGGAGAGCTGGGGATCGGCGAGATCGGTGTACAGTTCGGCCTTGACGTTGGTGGGATTGGGACCGAGGTCCTTGAGCCAGCGCTGGAGGAAGAACATGCCCGCGGCGGCTTGGCCCACGCCGGAGTGCAACGAGAAGAATTGGTGCAGGTCGTAGCGGACGTCCTCAATGCCGGCGTACTGCTTGCCTGGCTCCCAGAGGCTAGGCAAATGATCGGCGGCCAGGTTCAAGGCCGCGGCCGCGCCGGCATCGTCGCCGCGGACCAGCAGCGCGGCATGGCTGCCGAAGCTCCGGTCCACAATGCGAAGCTGACCTTCGCCGGGTTTTAGCGGCGGAGCGGCGGCGGCCGCGGAGGTATCGTTCGCCTCGAGTTTTTTCTGAACCGCCTGGGCGAGGGCGCCGTCACCGGCGACCACCGGCTGTTCGGTGATTTGGTGCAGATCGGCACTGGCGGCCGGGCTCGCGACCGGGAAGGTCATCCCGGTGGTCTCCATGCCCATGCGCGCCGCCAGGTTGGCCATGGCCACGCCGGCCGCGCCGGCAGGCACGTAGAGATGCGAAGTCAGCGTGGCCGGTACCGGAATCCGTCCGCTGGAACCGAACAAGCCGTGGTTGGAATAGAGGAGCCCGAGATCGAGGCCGCTGACGGTACCCCCGGCGGCGGCACCCCCTCCGGCGCCGCCGCGGCCGCCCGCCGCGCCACGTCCGCCCGCCGCGGCCGGGGCGGGCGCTCCCGCCGCCGCGGTATCGTCAGCGCCGTTGTCGCCGCCGGCCGGCGTCTCCGGTGCGGCGAAGGTCTGGGGATGAAACGCCTTGGGATTGGTGGCGCTCACCGCCGCTCCTCCCAGCACGAAGAGCTCATGCACCGCGGCCAACTGCGAGGAGGCCAACGCTTTTTGCAGATCGGCCGCCGTGATCGCACCGGTGGCGGTCAGGTAGGCCTTGCTGATACCGGGCGTGCCCGCCTGATAGGCCACACCGACCAGCTCGACGCCGGAGTTCGGGGCGGCGTCCTTCACCACGCTGCTGATCGCATCCAGCGAGTCGGCGCCGTTGGCCACCTTCCACTGAAACGGCGCGCGCGCCGAGAAGGCTTCCGCCGCCGCGGTCAAGCCGGCGTCATCGCCGCCGACCAGCACCAAGTCGCCGCCATGTCCCGGATCAAGGACCGCCACCCGTCCCTCGCCCTTGGCCAAGCGGAAGGTCCAGGAACGCAGCGCCGCCGCCTGCGGGGCCGGCACCGCCCCCGCGCCCACATAGATATGCGGGCCCGAAGCCGGCGCCGCCGCGGCCGCCACCACCAGCGGCGGCGTCAACCCGCTCGAACCGTAGGCCAGGCGCGCCGCCAGGTTGGCCGCGGCCGCGTTTTCGGCGGCGCTGGGCGTAGCCGGAACCACGATATGGCCGTCAATGGCGTCCGCCAGGCCGTCGCCGTTGGTGTCGGTCAGCATCCAGCCGGGGGAGAAGGCCCGGCTCAGCGCCGAGCGCGGGGCGGCCGCGGCGGCGCGCCCCTGCCCGCGGACTCCCTGCGTGGGACGGGTTTGGGCCCAGGCGGCGAGTGCGGCCACCGCGCTGAGACCTACGACGATTCCATAACGGCGCATGACATTTCCTCTCCGGCTGCTACCGCGGTCGCCCGCCGCCGGTCACACTAGAAAGTGAAGTGTAACGCCAACTCCGCCTGCTGCAAGGGTCCCGCCCCGGTGGGCTGTCCCCAACTGAGCGAGCTGAGACTGGTGGTGATGCCGGTGTAGTTGTAGGTGCCCATGACGTTGAACACCTGGGCAATCACATCGAGGTGGCGGCTTTCGCCCAGGTTGAAGCCCCGCGCGGCGCGGATGTCGAGTTCGTTGTAGCGCCCGCTGGCGAGCATGGATGGGTCGACCGTGGGGAAAAAATGGGTGACCCCCTGGTTGTCCTTGTAGGTCAGCGTGGTGCGGTACGCGTTGATCTGGGTGTAGTCCAAGTCGCGGCGGCCCTGATTGCGGCTGGTGCCGGTCACATACTGGCTGGAACCGTCGACGTTGCGGGTGGTTGAGGTCTCGCTGAAGGGTTCCGAGGAACGGATGTTGTAGACCGCCCCCAAGGTAATGCCCCACGGTGCCTGGTAGGAACTGCTGGCCACCAGCGCATTGCGCCGGTCGATCGAGCAGGGTCCCCAATCCTGGCCCCAATTGGCGAGGTTGGTGATCGTACCCTGCGGGTTGTCATCGTAGCAGCTCGTGAGGGAGTAGGACACCAGGAACTGGTAGCGGCGGGCAAAGCGCTTGTCGGCGCGTACATACAGCGCCTTGTACTGGGAATGCGAAATGGGGTCGTGCTGGAGAATGCGCGCGTACTGCGGCAGCGGCCGGGTAGTGCCGCTGGTCGGGTAGTTGAGATCCAGCACCTTGTAATCGCGCAGCGTCAACTCATACACGCCGTCGGCGTGAATGGAGAAGTTGGGACTGATCTCGCGCGAGTAGCCCAGGTTGTACTGCTGCGAATACGGGTTCTGATAGTTGGGCGCCAGCACCGTCACCGTGGGCAGCACCGTGGCCGCGGTCTGGCCGTTGGCGAAGGCGCTGGGATAGGACGGGCAGCCCGCCTGGCCCGGTTTGGAACAGGTGATGCTCACCACACTCTGGGCAAAATTGCGGTCTTCGGAAAAGTTCTGCAGGGTCTGGAGGTTGTTGTAGTAAATGCCGTAGCCGGCTCGCACGATATCCTTGCCGTCGCCGTGAATGTTCCACGACAATCCCAGGCGCGGCCCGAAGTTGTTCTTGTCGCCGCGTTGGCTGGGATCGCCCAGGAAGGGCACCGGCTGAGCGAAGGCGGCCGGGTTGATATGCTCATCGAAGGATCCAAACTCCCGGTCGTAGCGCAGCCCGGCGCTTAAGGTCAGGTTGTGGATGCCGTTGTAGTCGTCGGTGACGTAGTAGCTGGTCTCCGCGGTCGGCACCGAAGTCAACACCGGCGGGACGGTTTGAGAAAACGAGGTCGGCCCATACGACGCGGTGTACAAGTTCGCGGCCGACAGCGTGCCCTGGCCCACCGGGTCGGCGGGATTGATCGCGGTGGTCGGATCGGCGGTAAAGCTGAACGCACCTTTAATCCCCACCGGCGCATCGTCGGCAAATGGAATATAGCTGTCGTCAAAGCCAAACTTCAGGTTGTGCGCGCCGTGGAAGATGCTGAAGCTGTCGGACACCTCCCAGTGGCTCTCGATGCCGTCGTCCCCGTAGTCGCTCCCAATGGAAAAGTCCGGGAAGCTGAGCGTGGTCACGTACGGCGCAAACCGTGAGGCCGGATACTGTCCGATCTGCGTCCAGATGTTCTGTCCGCAGGCCTGCGGACACTGGCTAGGCGCCAGCAGGTAACTGGCCTTGGCGTACTGGAAGCGGGCGTCGTTGACCATGGTCGAGCCCAACGCCCAGGTGTGGCCCACCACCAGCGAGTGGCGCGGCAGCAGACCGTCATAGCCGCCGTTGGGGGAGTTGGCGCCGCCGCAGCCCTGGCAGGTGAGCAGGTTCCATTCGTCGCCGAAACGCACGAATAGGCTTTGGTCGTTGTTGATCTGGTAGTCGCCGCGCACGGTCAGCAGATCGTCGTGGCTGGGCTGCTTGTAGACCCCGTCGTAGGCGGCAAAAATCGGGCTGTTGCTAAAGACCGTATACGAACCCTGGGTCAGGGTGGACTCCCAGGCGCCAAAGAAGTGCAGCTTGTTTTTCAGGATGGGCCCGCCCAGCGAGCCGCCGAACTGGTTGCGGTCGAGCGGCGCCTTGCCGGTGTGTTGCGACACCTCGGCGGACTTCTGGAAGCTGTTGTCGCGGTTCAGGTCCTGGTTGCGCCAGTACTCGAAGGCGTCGCCGTGGAACTGGTTGGTGCCGCTCTTGGTAACCACCGAGACCGCGCCGCCGGACGCCATGCCGCCCTCATCCGCCTTGAACTGCGAGCTGTAGACCTTGAACTCGGCCACCGCCCCCTCGGGAAAGTTCTCGCGCGGCTCGCCCATTTCGGCCCAAGTGTTGTTGACCCCGTCCACCGTAAAGCCGTTGGAGTAGTAGTGGTCCCCGCCCCCCAATTGGACGTTGCTGTAGAACGAGCGCGAGGCGTCCTGGGTGGTGCCCGGCATCAGCAGCGAGAGGTTGAGGTACTGCCGGTTTTGAATCGGCAGCTGATCGATTTGCTTGTCGGTAATGACTCCGGCCACGTTGCTCTTGGAGGTATCGATGGCGGGAGCGGTCCCGGAGACCTCGACCGTGGCCGCCTGGGCCGCCACCTTGAGCTGGTCGTGCCGATCAATCACGGTGCCAATTTGCAGCAAGACGCCGTTGACCTCGGTGGTGGAGAAGCCGGTTTTGACGTACTGAATCTTGTAGGTGCCGAGCGGCAGCGCCGGAAGCAGGAAGCGGCCGTCGGCGCCGGCTTCCACCACCCGGCTGGCCCCGGTGGCCACATTGGTGGCGGTCACCGTGACCCCCGGCAGGGCGGCGCCGCTGGTATCGGTGACCGTGCCCTGAATCTGGGCGGTATCTTGCGCTCGCAGCGGAGCGCCGGCGAACAGCACCAGCGCCAAGGCCAATCCGGCGGCGCCGGCGGCATTGCCGGCGCGGCGAATCCAACATGCACCCATAAGAGCCCTCCCGGCGGCGTGGGCCGCCCCGCGCGGTTCCCGCGCTCACGGGTTTATACAATACGCCGCAGTCTCAGTCAATAGTTTTTTTAGTGATTGGGCCTAATGGCGGAGAGTGGCACTGCGCGGCTGAATTTTCCACCAGTCAGAGGGCGCCCCGTGCTTGACAGGCCTCCCGCAAACACCGTAGGCTTACCGCTTGTATACCGTTTGCATATTTTGCGGCCCGGAACCCGGGGGCCTATGACCACTTCCGAACGCCTCTACCGCAGCCTCAAGCAAGACATCACCACCTGTGTGCTGCGTCCGGGCGCGCCTTTTTCCGAATCCGAAATCTGCCGCCGCTACAAAGGCAGCCGTACACCGGTGCGCGAAGCCTGCCGCCACCTCGAGCGTGAAGGGCTGATCAACATCGTCCCCTTCCGCGGCTACTTCGTGGCCCCGCTCACGCTGGCCGAATTCCACAACCTGCACGAGATCCAGCTCATCGTCGACCCGGCCGCCGCGGGCCTGGCCGCGCTCCGCGCCCAGCCGCACCAGCTGAAAGCCATGGAGGGCTGGGCCGAGTACGCTTACCGCGTCGGCGTCCGCTCCAGCTACTTCACCTTCTTGCAGCGCAACTTCAACCTGCATGTGGGCATCGCCCAGGCCTCGCACAACCAGCACCTGGTGGAGATCGTGACCTCGGTTCAGACCCGGCTGATGCGCTTCTTTTACCTGATCATCGCCATGGACGCTTATGGCCCCCAACTCGTGAACGAGCACGAGGAGATCGTGCGCGCCATCCGCGCACGCCGTCCGGAAGAAGCCCGGCAGCGCGCCGCCGATCACGTGACCAACACGATCCGGCGCTCCGCCGGCCTGTTCATGACCTCGACCGAGACCCGCTTGGGCGAGTTGATCACCGACCCCGGGCTGATGGCGAGTTTCCCGCCGGAGGGACTGGTTCCGGGCGGCATTCCCGAACGCGGCGACGCGGCCCAGTTTCATGACGCTCGCGCTAGCATTGCAGTGGATCCCTCGCTCACCGCGCGCAAGGAGTCCTCCAGGAGGAAATCGCGTTGACCGCAGCCGTTGCCCCGCAACGCTCCCGATCTCGGCCGCCCGCACGCCACGCCTCGAAGCGCGACGCCTCCGCGCGTCCAGCCCCGGAGCGGATCGCGGTGGACACCGGCGGAACCTTCACCGACTGCGTGTGGATAGAGAACGGCGAGCCGCGGGTGCTCAAGGTGCTCTCCACCCCGCACGACGCGGGCAGTGCCATCCGGGCCGCGCTGGAAGAGATTGGCCCGGCAGGAGGGGCCGAAATCCGCCACGGCACCACGGTCGGCACCAACGCCCTGCTGGAGCGCACCGGCGCCCGGGTCGCCTATGTCACCACCGCCGGATTTGAGGACACCATCGCCATCGGCCGTCAGGCGCGGCCGCATCTCTACCGCTGGCGCAACACCCCGGCGCCGCCGCTGGCGCCGCCCGCTCTGCGCTTCGGCATTGACGAG
Source organism: Terriglobales bacterium (assembly GCA_035573035.1). Taxonomy (GTDB): domain Bacteria; phylum Acidobacteriota; class Terriglobia; order Terriglobales; family SCQP01; genus SCQP01. The sequence goes on along the minus strand of DATNAC010000087.1, from coordinate 43,858 downwards.
CGTACGCTGCCCGACGCCAGCATCTTGCGCCCGGTGACCGCGGCCTCGCTCGCCGCGCTGTTCCAGGCGGTGCGCGCCCAAAATCCGGAGGCGGTGGCGGTGTCGCTCTTGTTCTCCTTCGCCAACCCGCGCAACGAGCGCGCGGTGGTGCGCGCGCTGGAGGAATTGGGAGTGCCGGTCTCGGCCTCCCATCAAATTCTGCCTGAATTCCGGGAGTACGAACGCGGCGCTACCGTGCTGATCAACGCTTACCTCGCCCCCAAAATGGGCAGCTATCTCAACCGGCTCCAGAACACACTGACCCAGCGTTATCCCGGCGCCCGCTTGCATGTGATGCAGTCCTCGGGGGGCATTGTTTCGGCGCCGCAGGCGGCGCGCGAGCCGGTGCGCACGATTCTCTCCGGCCCGGCAGGAGGGGTGGTTGGGGCCTTCCGTGTGGCCGCCCTCGCCGGCTTCGACCGCATCCTCAGCTTCGACATGGGCGGCACCTCGACCGATGTGGCCCTGGTAGCCAATGATCCGGGCGGCGCCAGCGGCCTGCGCACCACCAATGAGTCCCAGGTCATGGGCCTGCCGGTGGGCGTGCCCATGCTCGACATTCACACCGTGGGCGCGGGCGGCGGCTCGCTCGCCAGCTTCGATCGCGGCGGCGCGCTGCGCGTCGGCCCCGCCTCGGCCGGCGCCGATCCCGGCCCCGCCTGTTACGGGCGCGGCGAGCTACCTACGGTCACCGATGCCAACCTGGTGCTCGGACGGCTCGACCCCGCCGGCTTTTTGGGCGGCGGCCTGCGGCTTGATGTGGAGCGCGCCCGGCGCGCCTTGGCGGCCGGCAAGGGCAAGCTCAAGTCGGTGGAGCTCTTCGCCGATGGGATCGTCCGCTTGGCCGAAGCCACCATGGAGAAGGCGCTGCGCATGATCTCGGTCGAGCGCGGCTTTGATCCGCGCGAGTTCACGCTGGTCAGCTTCGGCGGCGCCGGCCCGCTGCATGCCTGCGCCCTCGCCCAGGGCCTGGAGATCCCCCGGGTGCTGGTGCCCCGCCTTCCCGGCGCGCTCTCGGCGCTCGGCATTTTGATGTCGGATATCGTCAAGGACTATTCCCGCACCGTCATGCTCCGCCTCGATCCCGGCACGCCGCGCCAGATTGCCACCCAATTCCGGGCCCTGGCGGCGCCCTTCGCCGCGCTCGAAACCCGTGGCCGTCAGGAGATGAAGGCCGAGGGGCTGCGTCCCCTGGCGCAGCGCTCGCTTGATCTGCGCTACGCCGGCCAGGGGTTCGAACTCAACTTGGAGTGGAACGGAGGCGCGGACATCCTGGAACGCTTCCACCGGCTGCACCGGCAGCGCTACGGCTATGCCGACCCCAGCCGTGCCTTGGAGATCGTCAACGCCAGGGTGCGCATGCTCGCCCCCTCGGAGCCGTTGCAGTTCAACCGCGAACGCCTGGGGCGGGGCAGCGGCGCCCAGGCGCTGGAGCGGCGCCGCCCGGTGATTTTTGACGGCCGCGCCCGGCCCACCCCGTTTTACCGGCGCGAACGGCTGCGCGCCGGCGACCGCTTCGCCGGTCCCGCCATCGTCACCGAGTACAGCGCCACCACCGTAGTCCCTCCCGGTTGGCACGCCCGTCTGGACGCCGGGCTCAACCTCATCCTGGAGCGCCGCTGATGCCCAGCCGAACCCCAGCCGCCGCGCCCGATCCCATCGAGCTCGCCATTTTCAAGAACGCCTTCCACGCCATCGCCGAGGAGATGGGCGCCACCCTGCGCCGCAGCGCCTACTCCCCCAACATCAAGGAACGGCGCGACTACTCCAGCGCGCTCTTCGACGGCAGCGGCCAGGTGATCGCCATGGGCGACGACATGCCGGTGCACCTGGGCTCGATGCCCATGTCGGTGCAGGCCGCGCTCAAGGCCCTGCCGCTCGAGCCCGGCGACATCGCCATCCTCAACGATCCCTACGACGGCGGCACCCACCTGCCCGATATCACCTTGGTGGTGCCGGTGTTTCCCGGCAAGCAATCCGGCCAGCCGGCGTTTTATGTGGCCAACCGCGCTCACCATGCCGATGTGGGCGGCACCTTTCCCGGCTCCATGGGCCTGTGCCGTGAGATTTACCAGGAGGGCATCCGCATCCCGCCGCTCAAGATCGTGCGCCGGGGGGAGATGGACCGCGCCCTGCTGGCGCTAATCCTCAACAACGTCCGCACCCCGCGCGAACGCGAGGGCGACCTCACCGCCCAGATCGGCGCCTGCCGCATCGGCGCCCAACGCCTGCGGGAGATGGTCGCCAAGTATGGCCAGCCCCGCGTCGAGCGCAACATGCAGGCCATGCTCGATCACTCCGAGCGCCTGATGCGTGCCGAGCTGCGGCAAATGCCGGCCGGCGCCTTCGCCGCCGAGGACTTCCTCGATGACGACGGGTTGGCGGAGACGCCGGTCAAGCTCCGCGTCGAGATTCGTCTCGACCCCAAGCGCGCCCGCGCCGTCGTGGACTTCACCGGCAGCGATCCCCAGGTCATCGGCAGCATCAACGCCGTCTTCGCCATCACCTACTCGGCCACCTTTTACGTATTCCGCTGTTTGCTGCCCGAGGAGGCCGCGCCCACCGCGGGGCTGATGCGCCCGGTCAGCATGATCATCCCGCCCGGAACGGTTGTCAATGCCAGCGCGCCCGCCGCCGTCGCCGGGGGCAATGTGGAGTGCTCGCAGCGCATTGTGGACGTGCTGCTGCGCGCCTTCGCCCAGGCGCTGCCCGACCGCATTCCCGCCGCCAGCAGCGGCACCATGAACAACCTCACCATCGGCGGCCTCGATCCCCGTTCCGGCCTTCCTTATGCCTATTACGAAACCTGCGGCGGGGGCATGGGCGCGATCGCGGGCGCGCACGGCCTCTCCGGCGTGCACACCCACATGAGCAACACCCTGAATACGCCGGTGGAAGCGCTGGAGTACGCCTACCCCTTCCGGGTGCGGCGCTACGCCTACCGCCGCGGCTCGGGGGGCGCCGGCCAGTTCCGCGGCGGCGACGGCCTGATCCGCGAGATTGAATTGTTGGCGCCTTCGCAGGTCACCGTATTAAGCGAACGCCGGCGTTTTGCCCCGTACGGTCTCGCCGGCGGCGAGAATGGCGCGCGGGGCCGCACTTTGCTGCGCCAAACCACGTCCCAGGGCGAGAGCGAGCGCGAACTGCCGGGCAAGTGCAACCTCTTCGTCGATGCCGGCGCCGTACTGCGCTTGGAGTCCCCCGGCGGCGGCGGCTGGGGCGCGGCCGGCAACGGCTCGTCCTCATAGCTTAGGACGCCGGCTTCCAGTCTTTGTGCAGCAGTAGACCGTCGAGGTCTTCGGCATAGTAGCCCGGCAGCGGACGCACCACGCGGTAGCCGCAGCGGGTGTAGAACTGCAAGGCGGGGCGGTTGTTGACCGCGGCCTCGAGCCGCATGCCGATCGTGCCCTGGGCCTGGAAGTACTGCTCGGCCGCCGCCAGCAGCGCCGCGCCCAGACCGCGGCGGCGGTATTCGGCGCCGACGTCCAGGGTGATGATATGTCCGCGATGTCCGTGCCGCTGGCTCAACACAAACGCCGCAAACTCACCCGGAGCATCGTCGCGCTCGATGCCGCGATGAAACCCGTCTTGGCGCAGCATGGAGCGGATCTCGGCCTGGCTATAGGCGATACCCGGCGGAAAACAGCGCTGATCGAGCTCCCATAGGGCGCGCGTATCGGCAAGTTTCAGCGCGCAAAGCGGAGGCGAGGCGTGCACACTCTAACGTAGCAGCGCCCGCAAGAGACCACCGGCCACACGGCCGGCGAGCAGGCCCAGCAGAGCGGCCGCCGCCAGCGCGGCGCCGGCGTGGTGTTTGACCTGCTGGCGCGGGCTCAACTCATGTACGTCGTGCCGCACCCGGCCGCGCAGCTCATCCAGACTGACAACCACGGCGCGCCGTTTTTCCTGCAGCCGGCGTTCCAATTCGGGAAGCGAGTTCGCGCGCGATGCCATCGTGTCCTCTCTCTAACGCCGCCGCCAACCCAGCCCAAGACCGACCAGAAAGGCGCAGGAAGCCGTCAGCACCAGCAACGGGGCCAAGTTGCGTTCCCGTCCTTCGTGGGTACGCGCCGCCCGCACCAACTCCCGCAAGCGGTCGGCCTCGGCCCGCACTTGGCGCACGCCGCGGCCCAGCATCCGGCTGACGTGTTCCACAGCCGGCCGCCAGCCCGGCTCCTCCCCGCGCGGGGAAGGCATCGGGATCGGTTCCCGGGTCGCATCGTCCATGGGCATCTCCATTCCCTGGGCCATTGGCGCCAGCCAGCCTTATCCGATGCCGCGGTCCGCTAGCCCCGTTGCGTGTGGTACCGCCGCGCCGCCGTAAATGAGTAGTGGATACCGGAGACCAAACTAAAGAAGGTCACCGCCACCCAACCAAACTCCTCCAGCCCCATCACCCCGCGATTGGACGTTACCATGGTCATCAAGGCGACCGCCCCCGTTGCCAGCTCCGCCGTCGTCGACGCCTTGCCCCACCACGTCGGCCGAAAATCACGGAAATCGGTAACCGTGAACAGCACCAGCGCGGAGACCAGAATGCATCCGTCCCGCACCAGCACCAGGATTGTAATCGCCCAGGGGATCGGCCCCATGATCGCGAGAACGATAAAGAGCGTCGTCAGCAGTCCTTTATCGGCGGCCGGATCGAGATAGCCGCCCAAGGAGGAGTGCTGATGAAAGCGCCGCGCCAGCCAGCCGTCAAAGCCGTCGCTCACCGCCGCGACGACAAACAACGTCAGGCCCCAGTCCACATGCCCCCACACAACCAGCACCACGATGACCGGGATCGCCGCCAGCCGCAGCTCGGTCACCACATTGGCCGGGTACAACCACGGGGGTAGTCCCGCCTTCACCGATTTTAGGGGTGCAACCGACGACACGGATTCATTATGAATGAACTATGCCCAGCGGCCCGTGGTGCAATGAATTTTGACCTCCGGTGCAGTACACGAGACCCGCTCCGGGCGCGGGTCTCGCACGTCTCCGCCACCGGTTTGAGGCGTTGCGCCACGGGCTGCTAATGGGAGCTTGTGGGCGGATCCGCGCTCGCGGACGCGCCCGCCGGCTGCAGCCGGCGCAGCTCCGGCATCGTGCGATCCAGAACCGCCCGGAACTGCCCCATCATCCGCGGCGACACCGGCTCCGCCGGGGGCAGCTTCTTGCGCAGCACCTCGAAGTTCTCAAACGACCCGCCGTGCTCGATGCGAAAATCAAGGTGCGGCCCGGTGGCAAGGCCGGTCATCCCGACCAGGCCAATGCGCTCACCCTGCGCGACGCGCTCCCCCACCTTCACCAGGATGCGCGATAGGTGGAGGTACAGCGTCTGGTAGCCCCCGGCGTGCCGGATCTGCACCATGTTGCCGTCCCCGCCATAGCGTCCCGCCTTGACCACGATGCCGGCGCCGATGGTTTGCACCGGGGTTCCGGTGGGCGCAGCGAAATCGGTACCCAAGTGGGGCCGGTAAATCTTCAAGATGGGGTGGTACCGGTTCTCGCTAAACCCACTGCTGATGCGCGCCGCAAATTTCAGCGGTGAGCGCAGGAACTCGCGCTTCATGGGGCGCCCATCCGGGCGGTAGTATGCCAGCATGCCCAGATCGTCATGAAACCGCACCGCGTCGTACACTTGGCCCTGCGGCGGCTCGCCCCCATTGACATATTCGGCGGCCACGATCTGCCCATAGCCGGAAAACTTCCCGTTCAGGTACCGCTTCTCCACCAGAAGGCGGAACACATCGCCCTGCCGGGGATCGGTATAGAAGTCCAGATCCCAGCCAAAGATATCCGCGATCTGGAGCGCGAGCGCATCGTGCTCGCCCGCCGCCTCGACGGCGCCGAACAGAGAGCTCTGAATCGTACCGCTGACGCCCGCCAGCCGCGTTTCATACGGAATGGTTTGGATCTCAGCCGTCCAGGCGGCATCGGCGCCTTCACCGCGGCGCACGTGCAGCCAGTGATTGTCGTCAATCTGATAGGTCAACTCGGCGGGCGCGCCGCCGCCGGCTCGCGTGAGAGTCAGCTCGTTGCCGGTGCGGATATGGGCCAGGTTGTAGACGGGCCGGGCCGCCGCGATGACCTGCTGAAAATCGTGGCGGTCGAGGTGAAAGGGCGCGACCGCCGCGGTGAAGTTGCTGTGCGGGGGAACCTTGACCGTTTCCGGCGCCGGTTGCGCGGGCGCCGGCGGCGTTGAGGCCGTCGGGGCGGCCGGGGCGATTTTCGCTCGTGCTGGCGTGCCTCGCGCCCGGCCACAGCCCGCCATGGTCAAAATGAGCGCCAATCCCGCCAGCGCCCCTCCGCCTGCCCGTCGCGTCATCGCTTCCGATTGTACGTTGGACGGGCAGAAGCGTCTCAGGATTTCGTCGGCCGCAGACCTCGGGCCAATCCCTGAATCACCCAACGCATCGCCAGACCCCCTGCGCCGGTTGTGGCCGCAAAAGCCGCCAGCACAATTCCGATTTGCATCAACCCTTCGAACATCCGACCTCCGCCATTCGTCTAGCACGCCAAATGCCAAAACTGCGCGCGCCGGCTTGGCCGAGATCTACCCACAAGCTCCGGCTATAATGAGCAGACTGGAGCCACTTCGGGAGCCGACGCCGCCGGCCGGCGCGCCCCACCCTTATCCCCTCATGAACATTCGCGGCTTGAAATGGACCGGAACGGCGCCCCTGGCGGCGCTGGTTGTGTTGGCGATGGCTTCACTGGCGTCGAGCGGATGCGATACCTACTACATTCCGCCCCCGCCCGTTTCCATCTTTATTAACAACTTCACACCCGGCTTGGTCATCACCGCCACCGACAGTGCGGGCAATCTTGTCCCCGCCACGCTGCAACTGCAGGCCGCCGTCTCCAACAGCCCCAACACCAACATCATTTATTCCGTGGGCGTGGACGGAAACTACGTTCAAGGTGGTAACAATGTATTCGGCTTCATCAGCTCCACCGGCCTCTACACCGCCCCGCCGGCGGTCCCTACGCCCAACACGGTCACGGTGCTAGCGGTCGCCGCGGCCGACACCTCGCAGCGCGCCACTACTACAATTACGCTGTTCAACCAGCCCGCCAACCCCACCAGCCTGGCGCCGGGCGTGGTGACCGCCGGTAAGAGCTATACCTTCGATATCGTCGGCAACTTCTTTGCCCAAGGCGCCACCGTCAATTTGAGCGGGGCCCAGGTGAACGGCGTGCAACAGTTGGGCTCGCAAGAGATGAAGGTGACGGCCCAGATCACCGCGCCCGGGCTGCTCTCGCTCAACATCGTCAACCCCGATTCCAACGGCGACACCAACGCGGTGTATATCCGCAGCGAGCCCGCCAGTCCCGCCGCCTCCGGCTCGGTTGCGGTGCTCGTCGCCCATGCCGGAACCGACACCAGCGGCAACCCGGTCACCGCCACCAAGGCTTACGTGCCGGAATCGGATCACTTGGCGGTGGTGAACCTCGAGGCGAACAAGCAGATCGGCTCGGTGGTCATGCCCAACGGCTACATCGCCACCATGGCGGCGGCGCATCCGTCCAAGAACCAGGTGGTCGTGGCGAGCTACGCCAGCAACCTTGTGCAGATCGTGGATGCGAACTCCGACCAGGTGCTCGAGTCCTTGCCTGTGCCGGTTTCAACGCAGACCACGGTGAATGGCGCAACCTGCACCATTTGCGGATTAATTGTGGACAGCGCGCGCGACCGGGCGGTTCTCGACACCGCCGCCGGCTATCTCACCCTCAATCTCGACGACGGCTCCACAACCGCGCCCCTGGCCGCGCCCGCGGCCGCCAATTTTTCTTACGATCCGAACACGCAACGGATTTACGCGCCCTTTAACGGCACCGGCGGGGCGGGGGTAACCATGCTGGACCTGATCGCGGGCACGGTCAGTGCCGTACACGCCACCGGCAGCGCCGCCTTGGGCGCGAGTCCGGATACCGCCGCCTTCGACCCCGCCACCGCGTTGCTGCACGTCGGCGATGCCAACGCCAATAATTATGTGAGTTTGAACTTCAATACCGCCTCGGCATCAGGCGGGGCGATCCCGACCCAGGCGGCGTCTTACACCATTACGACCGGGTGCGTGGGCGCCTGGAACGGCGTCAATTTGGAATTCACCAGTCACGTCGGCTGGTTCGCCAATTTGGGGAGTTGCGTGGGCGTGGCCAACCTGCCCGCCTCGCCCGGAACCGGCTCTCCCACGCCGCCCAGCCAGATCCGGTGGGCGCAGGTCCCGGTCGGTCCCGACGGCCTGCCCTGGGCCAATACTCCCACCGGACATCCGCACTCGCTGGCGGTGTATCTCGGCGCCGACGGCAAATCGTATGGCCTGGCCGTGCGGCAGGACTCCAGCGAGCTGTTGAAGATGGATCTGGCGCTGTTGCAGACCGCCAATGCCGTCACGGGCGGCGTTGACGTGAACCAGGTGGATCCGACCAACGTCACCGTCAACGGCGTGGCCGTCTCGGCCATGACCTACATCCCGCTCCGCTAACCGGGGAGGGGAGCGCGCAGCATCAGCACGAACGACCCCGCCACCACGATCAGCACCAGCCACTGCACCGCCGTCCACAGCCGGATCTGGCTGTCGGTGAGCGGCGGATCGTCGCCCACCACCATGCCTAAAAGGAAGCCGGTGGCCAAACCGCCGATGTGCGCGAAGTTATCCACGCCCGGAAGGATGAAGCATAAAACCAGCGCGTAGATCGCCCAGCGTACCGCCACGCTGCGCAATTGTTGCCCGGCGGAGGTGTGGCTCCGGCGCGTGCCGTAAGCGATCATCACGCCCAGCAACCCAAAGATCGCGCCGGACGCGCCCAGGCTGGCGTAGCCAAAGTAGCTGGACACGATATAGCCGGCGACGCCCGTCGCCATGTATAGGAACCAGAATTTGGCGCCGCCGTAAAACGACTCCACCAGCGGGCCGATATCGTAGAGCGCCCACATGTTGAAGCCAATGTGCAGCAGGCCGCCGTGCAGGAAGCAAGCGGTCACCCAGCGCCAATACTGCCCGCTCCCGAAGACATACCGCATAGGCAGGCTCTCACCCAGCCGCAGCGTCGCGGCTGGGCTGGGTGAGGCCATCAGGTTGGAGAAAATGGATGTTCCGCTAGCGGCGTACTCCAGCACGAACATCACGAAGTTGGCGAGGATAATCCAGCCGGTAACCGGAATGGTGGGCATGGCGCGGCTCGCCATGCGGCCCACCGGCGAGGCGGCAAACACCGCCAGCCGCTGCCCACAGTAAGGGCAGTTGGCCTTGCCGCGCGGCACCAGGGCGCGGCAGGAAGGGCACATTTTCTGCTCCGCGGTCACCGCCTGCTCGGTGTTGCGCACGCCCGCCTTCCAGGCTTCCCAGCGGTTCTGCAGGCGGTTCAGCTTGAACCGCAGTTTCGGCGAGAGCGGCATCGTCCGCGGTCAGCCCACCCGTTCGATGCTGACCTGGTTCATCACCACCGGAGTGCGCGGGCGGTCCTGGCGGTCGCGATCCACCTGGGAGATTTTCTCGACCACGCCGTAGCCCTCGACCACCTGGCCGAAGATCGAGTGCTTGTTGTCCAACCAGGGCGCGGGCGCCACGGTCACGAAAAACTGCGATCCGTTGGTTCCCGGCCCGGCGTTCGCCATGGACAGCATGCCCGGCTGGGCGTGTTTCAACTGGGGATCGAACTCATCCGCGAACTGGTACCCGGGACCGCCGGTTCCCGTTCCCAGCGGGCAGCCCCCCTGAATCATGAAGTCCGGAATGACGCGGTGAAAATTCAGGCCGTTGTAGTAGGGCCGCTTGGTTTTGACGCCGCTCTTGGGGTCGTTGAACTCTTTGCTGCCTTCCACCAGGCCGACGAAGTTCGCCACCGTCTTGGGCGCCTCTTTTTCGAACAAGCGGGCGGTGAAGGTCCCCTGCGAGGTGGAAAAGTGCGCATACAGCCCCGGCGGCAAGCTAGTTGGCATGATGGTAGTCTAGCATTCTGCCCTCGGGCGGCACAGGTTATGACCCCTCGCGACGTTGTCATTCTCGGCTCCGGCTGCTCCGGCCTCACCGCCGCCATTTACACCGCCCGCGCCGGCCTAAAACCGCTGGTGATCGAGGGCCGCGAGGCCGGCGGCCAGCTCAGCCTCACCACCCTGGTGGAGAACTTTCCCGGCTTCCCCGACGGCATCCAAGGGCCGCAGTTGATCGAGAACATGCGCGAACAAGCCGCCAACTTCGGGGCCGAGTTCGCCGAGGGCGAGGTGGTGGCCGCCAATCTGCAGGGGTCGCCATTCGAGCTTCGCGTCGAGGACGCGGCCGAGCCGCTCGCCACCCGCGCCCTCATCATCGCCTCCGGCGCGCGCGCGCGCTGGCTCAACCTGGTCTCGGAGCAGGCGCTGATCGGCCACGGCGTTTCCAGTTGTGCCACTTGCGATGGGTTTTTCTTCCGAAACAAGGACATCATCGTGGTCGGCGGCGGCGACTCCGCCATGGAGGAGGCGCTGTTCCTGACCCGCTTCGCCTCCAGCGTCACCATCGTGCACCGCCGCGGCGACTTCCGCGCCTCGCGCATCATGCTCGAGCGTGCCCAGGCGCATCCCAAAATCCGGTGGATCCTCAACGCGGTCATCACCGACGTCATGGACGTCGCCCGCAAGGAAGTCACCGGGGTCCGGCTCGAAGCCACCGACGGTTCCACGCGCCAGTGGGAGATGCCCATCGCGGCCGTGTTCCTCGGCATCGGCCACGTGCCCAATACGCAGTGGAGCCAGGGACTGGAGACCGACGCCGACGGTTACCTGGTCACGCACGACTACGTCTTCACCCGGATTCCCGGGGTGTTCGCCTGTGGCGACGTGGCCGACCGGCGCTATCGGCAAGCCATCACCGCCAGCGGCACCGGCTGCATGGCGGCGATCGAGGTGGAGCGCTTTCTCAGGGGACATTAGTCTTTAGCCTCACGTGCGCGGGCGCACGGGCCGGCGCGCATGGGCCAACAACAACTGGCCCCAGCGCCGGCTAAGGCGGGGGCGGCGCTCGGCCCAATGGTCCAGCGCGCGCCCCGGCCAACCCAGCCAGGGAAGGGCCCGGTAGGTGTGCGGAAACAGGTGCACCAGCCCGCACAGTTCCAGAATTTCGAACCCTTCCATCTCGGCCGCCAATTCCCCGGAGCGGTAGCAGTGATAGAAGATTCCGGTGTTGTGCATCCCCTCGCGCGCGGCAGCGCGGCGCCGCCAGGCTTCGCTGTAGTTGTAGACGGTCAGCAGGAGCGTGCCCCCGGGCCGCAGCAGACGGCGAAAGTTCGCCAACAGGCTCCGCCGCGCCCCGGCGCCGGGGATATGCTCCAGCACCTGCGTGCACACGATCGCGGTCAGGCTCTGCGGCGGCAGCGGCGGCCGTGTTACATCGGCGGCGACCAACTCCAGGCGCCTGCCCGCGGGCGCCCGCGCTCGCACGGCCTCGAGCCGCGCACGCGAAAAATCGAGCGCGACTACCGCCGCTCCGCTCGCCAGCAGCGCGCACGTGATGTGGCCGGCGCCGCAGCCGGCGTCCAACAGCCGGTCGCCCGCGCCCAACCGCATCCGCCGCACCACCGCCTCCCGTTCCACCCGCTGCTCGTAGCGGTGGCGCCGGTCCCCGTTCCACTCCACCAACCGCTCCCGGCGCGCCTGTTCAAACCGCTGGTGCTCGTCCAGACGACCCGTTTCGGTGAAGCAGGCGACGCCGTTCGCCACCTCGTACCCCCGCCCGCAGACGGAACAGTGCAGCGCCGCTACTCTTTCCTCCAGCACCGCGCCATCTTCCGGGCACACCCAACCGCCCTGCATGAGCACTAGGAGGCCGCGGCCGTGTCCCGGAGTTGCGCTACCATGAGTATCGAATCGTCATCCCGTGGACTACCAACGCCGCCAAGCCCGCGCCCGTGACCGTTTCTCCAGCCTGGCGGTGGATGCATGGCTGGTTTCGCACCTGCCCAATATCCGGTACCTGACCGGCTTTAGCGGTTCCAACGCCCTGCTCCTGCTGACTTCGTCCCGCGCTTGGCTCTTCACCGACGGTCGCTACCGCGAGCAGGCCGCCAACGAGGTTCAAGCGGCGGGGGTGGTGATCCCTCCCCGCGGCGACCTCTGGAAGGCCGCGGCCGCACGCGCCGCCCGGGCGCCCACGATTGGCTTTGAGGCCGAGCACGTCACGGTGGCGCAGCGCGCCCGGTTCTTGCACCATTGGCCGGGCAAAGCCCATCGCCTTCGCCCCACCCAGAACGGCATTGAGGCCTTGCGCTCGATTAAAGACCCGGAGGAGATTGCCGCCATCCGCCGCGCGGTCGAACTCGCCTCCTCGGTATTCGCGGCCACCGCCGCCGCCGCCCGCCCCGGCATGCTGGAAACCGAGTTGGCCGGCCGGCTGGAGTTTGCGCTGCGGCAAGCCGGCGGCGAGGGCTTGGCCTTTGATACCATCGTCGCGTCCGGCCCGCGCAGCGCCCTGGTGCACGGACGCCCGGCGCCCTACCCTTTGCCGCGCCGCGGGTTCGTCGTTCTCGACTACGGTGTTATACTCGGCGGTTATGTGAGCGATATGACCCGCACCGTGCACATGGGCAAGCCTGATCGGCGCGCGCGCGATCTCTATGCCCGGGTGCTCGAGGCCCAGCAGGCCGCCCTTGCCGCCCTGCGCCCGGGTGTCGCCTGCGCCGCCGTGGATCAGGCCGCCCGCCGTCCGTTACAGCGGGCCGGATTGGGCAAGTTTTTTCCCCACTCCACCGGCCACGGAGTCGGTTTGGAGATTCACGAAGCCCCACGCCTGGCGGCTACGGCCACCGAGTTGTTGGCGGCCGGCCAGGTGGTGACCATCGAGCCCGGCGTGTATGTGCCCGGCTGGGGCGGTATCCGGATCGAGGACGTGGCCCTCATCACCGAAAACGGGGCCGAGGTACTGACCCCCACGCCGAAAGCGATGTTGACCCTCTGATGTCTACCAAGAGACCGGAACCTATGGACTTTGACGCCATCCGCAAATTGATTGATACCCTCATCGAGAAGCAGGTCGCCGAGTTCGAGTTGGAGGAAGAGGGCCGCCGCATCGTGATCAAGCGCGGCGTCCCCGTCGCCATGGCGGCGCCATCCAGCCCTGCCAGCCTGGCTCCGGCGGCCGGGCCGGCTGCTCCAGCCCCAGCTGCGCCGACCGCCGACCCCGACGCCGGCCTGGTGAAGATCACCTCGCCCATTGTCGGCACCTACTACGAGTCGCCTTCGCCGGGTTCGCCCGAGTTCGTGCGCCCCGGCGACCAGGTCGAGGTCGGCCAGGTGCTGTGCATCATTGAGGCCATGAAGCTGATGAACGAGATCGAGGCCGAGGCGCCGGGCGAGGTCGTCCGCAAACTCGTCACCAACGGCCAGCCGGTGGAGTTCGGCCAGGCGCTTTTGCTTATCCGTCCCCGGTCCTAGGCGCCCCGTCCATGTTCAAGAAAATTCTCATTGCCAATCGGGGAGAGATCGCCCTCCGGGTCATCTGCGCCTGCAAGGAACTGGGCATCAAGACGGTAGCGGTTTACTCCGAGGCGGACCGCCATGCCTTGCATGTACGCTTCGCGGATGAAGCCATCTGCATCGGGCCGCCGCGCCCGGGCGAAAGCTACCTCAACATTCCCTCCGTGGTCAGCGCGGCCGAGATTACCAACGTGGACGCGATCCACCCCGGCTATGGATTTCTCTCGGAGAACGCCAACTTCGCCGAGGTCTGCGAAAGCAGCCGGATCAAGTTTATCGGGCCCCGCCCCGACGTGATTCGCCTGATGGGCGAGAAAGAGCGCGCGCGCGAGGCGGCCAAGTCGGTCGGGCTCCCCGTGCTCCCCGGCTCCGACGGCATGCTGAAGGATGAAGCCGACGCAATCGCGGTCGCCGCGCGCGTCGGCTACCCGGTCATGATCAAGGCTTCCGCCGGCGGGGGCGGACGCGGCATGCGCATCGTCCGCACCTCCGCCGAGATGCCCGGGCTTTTCTCGGCCGCCCAGGCCGAAGCCGCCAACGCGTTTGGTTGCGGCGACCTGTACCTGGAAAAGCTCGTCGAACGCCCGCGCCACATCGAGTTCCAGGTGCTGGGCGACGAACACGGCCGCGTGATCCACCTCAGCGAGCGCGAGTGCAGCGTGCAGCGCCGCCACCAAAAGCTGATCGAGGAATCGCCTGCCACCCCGATCACGCCCGAGCGCCGCAAGGCCATGGGCAAGATCGTTACCGCCGCCATGGCCAAGGTGGGCTATACCAACGCCGGCACGATCGAGTTCCTGATGGACGAGAGCGGCGAGCTTTTCTTCATCGAGATGAACACGCGGCTGCAGGTGGAGCACCCGGTCACCGAAATGGTGACCGGGCTCGATCTGGTCAAGGCCCAGATCCGCATCGCCGCCGGCGAGCGCCTCGACGCCATTCTGACCGAGCCCCTCGACGGCGCCGGCCTGCTGCCCCGCGGCCACGCCATCGAGTGCCGCATCAATGCGGAGAACGCCGAGACCTTTACCCCCTCGGCGGGCAAGGTCACCGGACTCAACCTTCCCGGCGGCATCGGCGTGCGCGTGGACTCGGCCGTCTATAGCGAAGGCATCATCCCCCCGTATTACGACTCCCTGATTGCCAAGCTGATCGTCTACGGCCACGACCGGACCGAAGCCATTCAGCGGATGCATCGCGCCTTGGATATGTTTATCGTCCAAGGGGTGGATACTTCGATCCCGCTGCACCGCCGCATCCTCGCCGATCCCGACTTCCAGGCCGGCCGCCTCAGCACCGCCTTCATGGACCGGTTTATGCCCGTCAAGACCAAGAAGAAAGCCTGAGCCCGTGTCCCGACCGCCTGCCGCCGCTTCCCCTTTGGCCGCCAACGGCCTATATCCCATTCTGGACGCCGAACTGGCCGAGGCCCGCGGCCACGATCTCGTCGCCTGTGCCCGCGCCTTTGCCCGATTGGGCATACCGCTGCAACAACTCCGGGCCAAGACTTTGCCCGCGCGCGATTTCCTGAAGTTGGCGCAGCGTCTGGCCGAGGTCGTGCCCACGCTCATCGTCAACGATCGGCTCGACATCGCCCGGCTGGCGGGCGCGGCCGGCGTGCATCTGGGCCAGGACGATCTGCCCCTCGGCGCCGCCCGGCCGTTGCTCCCGCCAGGATTTCTGGTTGGGCTCTCCACCCATACTTTGGATCAAGCCCGCGCCGCGCTGGCGCTTGCCCCGAACTATTTTGCCTTGGGTCCGGTTTTTCCCACTACCAGCAAGATGAAACCGGACGCGGTGGTGGGCGTCCAAGCCCTAGGAGAGATTCGCTGGAAATGTCCGGGAACCCTGGTCGCGATTGGCGGTATTACCCGCGAGAACGCTCCCTTGGTGTGGCGTGCCGGCGCGAATGCGGTCGCGGTCATTTCCGCACTCTGGTGCACCCCCGATCCGGTGCGCGCCGCGGAGGAGTTCCTGCTTGCGTTCGCACGTGTTTCCTGCCATAGTCCCGGAGACTAGCGAGAAGATGGCCACCAATAGCGCATCCCCCAAGACTTCGTCCGCGGAGACTCGTCCCGTCAAAGCCCTGGGCCTGACCAGCTCGACCACGATCGTGATGGGTATCATGATCGGCTCGGGCATC
Organism: Terriglobales bacterium; assembly: GCA_035573035.1. Lineage (GTDB taxonomy): Bacteria > Acidobacteriota > Terriglobia > Terriglobales > SCQP01 > SCQP01. The sequence goes on along the minus strand of DATNAC010000087.1, from coordinate 28,235 downwards.
TTCGTGGTATCGCCGCAGATCGCCCGGCAGGTGGGTTCGCCCGCTCTGCTGATGCTGGTGTGGGCGATCACCGGCTTCATGACCCTGGCCGGGGCGCTTTGCTATGGCGAACTGGCGGCCGCGATGCCGCAGGCCGGGGGGCAGTACGTTTACTTGCGCGAGTCGCTCGGCCCGCTCTCCGGCTTTCTTTACGGCTGGACGTCGTTCGTGGTCATCCAGACCGGCACCATTGCCGCGGTCTGCATGGCCTTCGCGAAGTATCTGGGCGTCATCTATCCCAACGCGGTCTCCGAGCAGCACTGGCTCTTCCATTGGGGACACTGGGGACCGGTCCAATTCGGCCTGAACACCGAAGAGTTGGTGGCGGTGGCGGTGATCGTCTTCCTGACCTGGCTCAATACCCGCGGCGTGCGGGCGGGAGCTTGGGTGCAGAACGTCTTTACCTTCGCCAAGATTGTCGCCTTGGTGGGGCTGATCCTGCTGGGCGTGCTGTTCGCGCGCAACGCCAGCGCGATTGCCGCCAACTTCGCCCATTTCTGGCATGACTTTTTTGCCGGCTTCTTCACGCGCGGCAGCTACAACCTGAGCGGCGCGGTCGGCGGGGGCAGTATCAAGACCGCCACCATCGTGGTGGTATTCGCCGCCATGGTGGGGTCGTTGTTCTCCTCCGACTCCTGGAACAACATCACGTTCACCGCCGGCGAGGTGGAGAACCCGAAGCGCAATCTGCCGCTCTCGCTGGCGCTGGGCACGCTCACCGTCACCGCCATCTACCTGCTCGCCAACCTGGCCTACCTCTGTGTGCTCCAGTTCAACCAGATCGCCAACGCCCCCGAGGATCGGGTGGCGTCGGCCATGCTGGGGGTGGTGTACGGCCACGCTGGCGCGGTGCTCATCGCGGCCGCGATCCTTATCTCCACCTTTGGCTGCACGAACGGATTGATTCTGGCGGGCGCGCGCGTCTATTACGCCATGGCCAAGGATGGGCTGTTCTTCAAGGGCGTGGCCCGGCTCAATCCGTCCCAGGTGCCGGGACGCGGACTCTGGATGCAAGGCCTTTGGGCCTGCCTGCTCTGCCTGTCGGGCACCTATACCGATCTGCTGAACTATGTGATGTTCGCCGAGTTCCTGTTCTACATCCTCACCATCACCGGGCTCTTTATTCTCCGGGCCAAACGGCCGGAGATGGAACGCCCCTACAAGGTGGTGGCCTACCCACTGCTGCCGGCGCTGTATATCGCGCTGGCGATCTTCTTCGATGTGGTGGTGTTGTGGGTATTCCCGCAGTACTCCGGCAGCGGGCTGCTGCTGGTGCTGCTCGGTGTTCCGGTCTTTTATATATGGCGCGGGCTTGCGGCCAAGCCCCAGCCGCGCCTAAATTAGGGTTACGGCAAGAACCATATGAGCCTGAATCTCTTTGCACGCAAAGACCTGCGCGCCATGCTGGCGGAGACGGAAGGGGAGCAGGGCGGCTTGCGCCGCGCCCTGGGCCCGCTCAACCTCGTCACCCTCGGCATCGGCGCCATCATCGGCACCGGCATCTTCGTTCTCACCGGCACCGTGGCCGCCATGAACGCCGGGCCGGCGGTGGTTTTCTCCTTCATCATCGCCGCCATCGCCAGCGCCTTTGCCGGCCTCTGCTACGCCGAGTTCTCCGCCCTCATCCCGATCGCCGGCAGCGCTTACAGCTACGGCTACACCACCCTGGGCGAGATCGTCGCCTGGGTGATCGGCTGGGCGCTGATCCTGGAGTACGCCTTTGGAGCGGCGACCGTCGCGGTCGGCTGGTCCGGGTACGTGAGCAGCTTGCTGGCGAACTTCGGTATCTACCTGCCGGCGCAGATGACCGCCGCCCCCGGCACCAAGCTGATCATGTTCAATGGGCACTGGGCCCAAGCCGGCAGCCTGACCACGGCGCAGATCGCGGCCGCCACCCAGACCATGACCGCCCACTTTAATCTGGCGGCATTCATCGGCATCGCCATGGTGACGCTCATCCTGGTGATTGGGATTCAGGAATCGGCCAACGTCAATACCGCGATTGTGGTGGTCAAGCTCTCCGTCCTGCTGGTCTTTATCGGCTTGGGCGCCAGCTTTATTAGCAGCCATATGACCCTGGCCACCGCCAACTGGCATCCCTTTATCCCGGCCAACACCGGAAAGTTCGGCCAATTCGGATGGTCCGGCATCCTGCAGGGAGCTGGGGTAATCTTCTTCGCGTATATCGGTTTCGATGCGGTGTCGACCGCCGCCCAGGAAGCCAAGAACCCCGGCAAGGACATGCCCGTGGGCATCCTCGGCTCCCTGGTCATCTGCACCGTCCTGTACATCATCATTGCGGCCATCACCACCGGTCTGAAGAACTACACCGCCCTGAACGTGGCCGAGCCCATCGCCGCGGCGGTGGATGTCACCGGCGTGACCTGGGGCAGTATTCTGGTCAAGATCGGCGCGATCGGAGGGTTATCCTCCACCATGCTGGTGATGTTGCTGGGCCAGTCGCGCATCTTCTTCACCATGTCCAGTGATGGTCTACTCTGGAAGTGGGCCGGCAAGGTACACCCGAAGTTCAAGACCCCCTACATCTCGACCCTGCTGGTCGGCTTGGTGGTCGCCCTTCTGGCCGCCTCGTTGCCCATCACCACGCTGGACGAGCTCACCAGCATCGGCACCCTGTTCGCCTTCACCATCGTCTGCGCGGGCGTCTGGATCCTGCGTCACCGCGATCCCAACCTACACCGGCCCTTCAAGACGCCGATGGTGCCGCTGGTGCCGATCCTGGGGATGCTGGTCTCTTTGGCGTTGATGCTCTCGCTGCATAACCTCACCTGGGAGGTGTTCCTGATCTGGCTGTGCATCGGGCTGGTGGTGTACTTCAGCTACGGGCGCAAGCACAGCCGGGTGCAGTTGGCGCTGCAAAAAGCCTCGGCCGCGGTCCCCGGCGGCGTTCGCCGCTAAGGCCGGCGGCGCCCGCGGCGCGTCCGCTGCCCGGGTGGACATCGTCCGCGCGGTGCCCTAGGCTAGATGGAGCATGCCTGCTGCCGAACCCCAAACGCGGCCTCCGCAGGCCACCGCGGCCCACGCCCGCGCCCGCACCGCGCGCCTCTTCGCCCAGCTTCGGCATTCCTGGCTGGCTAAGATCACCGGCGCCATCGGTGTGGTCTGGCTGCTCACCCTGCTGCCGCTGCTCCTCGGCCACGCGCCGCTGGCCTGGACCGGGGTCGCCCGCTTCGCCTTTACAGTTGCGGTTTTCGTCCTGCTGGTGCGGGTGGCATTTCTGCTCACCAGCGAGACCCTCTGGCTGCTGCGGAATCGCCTCATTCTCGCCTACGTGTTCATGGGCGTGGTCCCGGTGGTCCTGATTGCCGGCATGCTGGCTATCGGCGCCTACATGTTCTACGGCCAGTACGCCGCCTTTCTGCTGCTCAACGACCTCACCCAGCGCAGCAAGAACATTACCGCCGTCAACACCCTCACCGTGCGCGAGTTGGAGCGCCATCCCGACCGCAGCAGCGACGGCGCCGGCCTGAGCAACTACTACGCCAGCTACTACTTCCCGCGCGGGTTCGGCGGGGTGCATTCCTATTTCTACGATGCCGACGGCAAGCCCCAGTCCGCGGCCGCGCAGGCGCTGGGATCGCCCAGCTCCTGGCTGGCGCCCGGCTTCTCGGGGGTGATTGCCTCGCCCACCGGTTACTCCATTGCCAGCTATGGCGCCACCGGCAACGGCGGCGAGCGCGTGCTCACGCTGTACTCGCTCGACACCCGCAGCCTCAACTCCCTCGCCCTCCAGCTCGGCCACGTTTCGCTGGTGACCTTCAGCGCCAGCGCCGGCGACCCGGTGGTGGCCAGTCAGGCCGGCGGCCTCGCCAGCTCGCAGCCCCTTCCGCCGCGTACCGGTTGGTTTGACATCCAGATCTCGAGCCTCGCCTTTGTTCCCGTGACCGACTGGAAGACCGGCGCCCAGTCCACCATTCTCGCCACCATCAACACCCGGCCCTCGACGCTCAACGCCCGCCTTTTTGCCAGCTTGCCCAGCAACAACTCGCCACTGACGGCGCGCTGGCCGCTCTTCCTGCTGGCGGTGGTGGGAGTGGGCTTCCTGATCATCGAGGCATTCGCTCTGCTGGCCGGAATCCGCCTGACCCGCACCATCACCGGGGCGGTCAACGACCTTTACGTGGGCACCGAGCACGTCAACCGCGGCGACTTCAGTTACCGCGTGCCGGTGCGCACCCGCGACCAACTTGCCGCGCTTGAGATCTCCTTCAACACCATGACCAGCTCGATCCAGCGCCTGCTGGCCGAGCAGCGCCAGAAGCAGCGCTTGGAGAGCGAGCTCACCATCGCTCACGAAGTCCAGGCGCAACTGTTCCCCCGCACCCCGCCCAGCGTGCCCGGACTCGAGATCCTGGGACGCTGCCTGCCGGCGCGCATGGTCAGCGGCGACTACTACGACTTTCTCCAGCTCAGCCCGACCCGCATCAGCCTGGCGCTGGGCGACATCTCCGGCAAGGGAATCTCGGCCGCACTGCTGATGGCGACCATTGTGGCCGCGGTGCGCGCCTACCAACCCAGCCTCGCCGATCTCACCCTGAGCGCGGCGGCGCCCCGGGGCGGCTCGGCACGGGCCGCCAACGATGACGATGCGGCGCCCGCCCGGCTGTTGGAGCGCCTTAACAATCAGCTCTTCCACAGCACCCCGCCGGAGAAGTACGCCACCCTCTTCTATGCCGTCTACGACGCCGATCGCCGCGAACTGCGCTACACCAACGCCGGTCACTTGGCTCCGGTCGTCGTGGGCGCGCACGGCAGCCGCCGCCTCGAGCGCGGCGGCATGGTGGTCGGCTTGTTCGAAAACGTGACCTTCGATGAGGATGTGGTGCAGTTGGAATCCGGGGACCTCCTGGCGGCCTGGAGCGACGGCATTACCGAACCCGAAAACGAGTATGGGGTCGAGTTCGGCGAGCAGCGCCTGCTGCAACTGCTGGAGGCCAACCGCGAGCGTCCCCTCCAGGAGATCATGCGCACCGTCCTGAACGGCGTGCGCGATTGGAGCGGCGCCGAGGAACAGGCGGACGATATTACCTTGATGCTTGTCCGGCTGTCTTGAACCCCGCTACAACTTGCCCCAGAACGCGAACATCACCGCGCCGCAGATGCAGACGAAGCTGCCGACGTAGTTCCAACGCAGATCCTCGCCCAGGTACAGCCAGGCGAACACCGCGAACACGGTAAGCGTGATGATCTCCTGGATGATCTTGAGCTGGTAGGCGGTGAACTCGCCGTAACCGATGCGGTTGGCCGGCACCTGGAAACAGTACTCAAAAAAGGCAATCATCCAGCTCACCGCCACCACTTTCCACAGCGGCACATTGCGGTACTTCAAGTGTCCGTACCAGGCAAAGGTCATGAACGTATTGGAGACGACCAGCAGAAGGATCGTGGTCATGGTGGTTTATCGTAGGCCGCCGGACTTCCACTGGGCCCGGTAGAAAGCATCCAGGCCGGGGGGCGTGCGGCTCAAGGCCCCCAACCGCCGCATTCGTTCCAAGGAGAGTTCCACAAAACGCAGGGGAAAGGAGGGGGGCAGGGCTCCGGCGCGGATCAGCAGTATCGCCGCCTCGCCCTCAAACGGCAGCGCCACCGCATGCCAGACCGCCTCCCCCATGGCCTCCGCGGCGGCCTCGGCCGCCAATGCCGCCCACTGCCGTGGCCGCAAGTAGAGGCGGGTAAGGCGGTCGCGCCGGCCCCATTCGGTGTGCTGCTGCGCCCAGGCGATATTGGAGACGAACACCGCGGTGCGGCACACCCGCGCCATGCCGGCCAGGGCCGCCCGCGCCGCTCCGGCCTCCAGGTACTGCAACACCCCATTGCACCAAACCAAGTCGAAGCTGGCGCCCGCGAACGGCAATTGGGCGCAGTCCGCGCGCACACTGTGCTGGCCCCCAACCCTTCGGGCCGCGAAACGGATGGCGTGCCGGCTCGCGTCCGTGCCCACCACCCGCATCCCCAGGTCCTCGCGCGCATAGGCCGCGAGCGCCCCCTTGCCGCAGCCCACATCCAGAAGGGTTTCGCCCGCGGTAAGCTCCACCAGGCTGGAGAGCTGTGCTTCCACAATGGCGAAGTAGTCCGGATAGTAGCCGTACCCGCGCACCTCGTCGCCGCCTTTGAGTCCGGGCGGATACCGCGGATCCTCGAAGTACTGTTCTTCAAACTCCGGCATGGACGGTGTCAGGACTCGCTCCGCTCGAAGTCCGGCTTGTACTTCTCGCGCTTCCGCTTATCCGGCACCGGACGCGTGGGCGGCACCGGGCCGATACGTGCGCGCGCCGCCGTGCGCGCCAGTTTGGCCGCGGTCAACTTCACGGGTTTGCGCCGTTTCGTCATGCGTCACTCTATTTTAAAGGCGGTGCCGGCCACCACGGCGCAACTACTAGTCGCTTCGTAAATGGATTGATCGTACTTTATACCAATGCTGAAAATCGGGTTGACGACCCTACTCCTGGGCGTATTGGCATTCAGCCAAGCCGCCGTCGGCACCATCACCGGAACGGTACAAGACCCGCAGCAACGAGTTGTTCCCGGCGCCCAGGTTACCGCCACCAATACGGCGCTGGGCAGCCATCGCACCATCGCCGCCGACCGGAATGGGCATTTCACGCTGGCACAGCTTTCGCCCGGCGCCTACTCGGTGACCGCCATCGCGCCCGGGCTCAAGCTCGGGCGGGCGCAGGCGGTCACGCTGGGGGTGGGCGGGAGTGTTCAGGTAACGCTGCGCCTGAGTCTCGCCTCGGGCGGGCAGGAGGTCACCGTGACCGCCGGTCCGGCCAACGTGGAGGGGCAAACCGTCGCACCCGCGGTCGATAAGGACGCAGCCACGGTCGCAAACGCCATCGCCGGCCTGACCGTCACCTATCTGCCCAACCGCGATCGCGACTTTACCCAGTTCGCCGCGCTGGCCGCGGGAGCGCAGGAGACCGATACCGGAGTCGAGGTGGATGGCCAGCGCGCCAACGCCGCCCTGACCGAGGTGGACGGCGCCGATTTCGACGACCCGCTGGAGGGCGGTCGCCGCGGCGGAGCCGACGGCGGCTTCTTTTTCCCGCAGACCGTGGTGCAGGAGTTTCAACTGGTGCATGCCGGCGCATCCGCCGATGTCGGCGACACCAACGGCGGTCTGATGAACGTCGCCACCAAAGCCGGCAGCGACCGTATCCATGGCGAGCAATTCTTTATTTTCCGTCCCGCCGCGCTCACCGGCAGCGACGCCTTCGCTCACCCCCTGAGCGACACCCAGAACGAGATTGGCGGCTCCATCGGCGGCGACATCAAGCCCGGACGGATCTTTTACTACGTGGGCGGCGAACAGGACTTCGTGAACGTACCCTATTACACCGAGTTTCAGCCCCAGGCCAGCGGGGTGAGCGTGCCGGCCGCGCTGGCCAGCCTGCAGGGCCAGACCGTCGGGCGCAATGACCCCACCGCGCTGTCGCTACGCCTTGACTTCGTGATCGACAACCACAACACCCTCACCCTGGAGGGGAACTACAACCGGATCAGCTACCGCAACGTCAACCCGGACTCGACCCAGGTATCCGCGGTGGCGGCGCACGGCGATTCGCTCGCTGGCCAGAGCGATTGGATCCACGCCAACTGGACCGCGGCCGCCGCCTCCGGGGTGGTGAACCAAATTGTCGCCCAGTGGGCCGGCGATCGCCGCGACCTCATGCCTCGAAGCACCGCCCCCGAGCAATACATCAATGGCTTCGGCACCCTGGGCGGCGATAGCCAGGGTCCGCACCGCTTCATCTCCCGCCAGCGCGGCGCCAGCGACGACTTGGCCATCATTTGGCACGGCCATACCGTGCATTTCGGCGGCGGCTTCGCCCAGGACCCGGGCAGCGAACAACAACAGGCGAATCTGAACGGTCGTTACGATTTCGCCTCGCTGGCCGACTACCTGGCCAACGACCCGCTCCGGTATCAGCAGACCTTCGCCGCCTCCGCCGGTTCGCTGCTCTATTCCGGAACGGTGCACCGCGGCGATGCCTACGTCGTGGATCGCCTCCCGCTCGGCGAAAAACTCACCCTTACCGCCGGCCTGCGCTGGGAAGGGCAATGGAACCCGCAGCCGCCGCGGCCCAACCCCGCCATCCCGGGCACCAGCGCGATTCCCAATGACCTGCGGGAGTGGCAGCCGCGTATCGGTTTGGCCTGGAACCCGAATTCCCGCACGGCCGTCCGCCTCTCTTCGGGGATGTACGATGCCCCCACCCCGGCCACGTACTTTGCCCGCGTCTTCACCGACAATGGCCTAAACACGGTGGTGGCTGACAGCCTTTACGATCCGCAGGTGCTGGTCTTGGCGGCGGGCGGCCAGGGTCTGACCGCCGCTCCCGCCGGATTAACCGTCCCCGCGGCCCTGGCCGCTTCCATCGCTCCCAACTTCCGCAACCCGCGCTCCGTGCAAGCCGGCGCCAGCGTGCAACAGCGGTTGAACGCGCGTTTCGATCTCACTTCGGGTTACACCCACGACAGCACCGGGAACTTGCTGCGTACGCTCAACGCCAACCTCGACCCGCCCACGATCGACGCCACGGGGATGCCGATTTTCCCGGCCGCCCGTCCCCTTCCCGCGGTGGGACAACTGCTCCGCTACGACTCCAGTGCCCACTCCACCTACGACGGCTGGCTCTCCACCGTCGACGTCAAGGGTCCCTATCGCCTGACGCTGACCGCCAACTATACCCTCTCCCACACCCGGGACGATGCCTCCACCGAGGGCCCCTTCGACATCGTCTCGACCCTCAACCCCTTCAATCTCGCCGCCGAGGCGGCGGACTCCAACCAGGACATCCGCCATAGCTTCAACCTCAGCGCCACTGACAATCTGCCCCTTGGCTTCAAGGTCAATCCCGTTTTTGTCGCACTCTCGGGGCTGCCCTATACGCCCATCGTCGGCTTCGACACCCAGAACGACGGCAACGACTTTAACGACCGCGCCGTGAACAACGGTCAGGTGGCCGCCCGCAACTCGCTGCGCCAGCCGGCGCAGTACGACCTCGACCTCCGCTTCGTCAAGGACATCACCCTGCGCGGCCGCGGTCACCACCTCGATCTGTTTATGGATGTCTTCAACGTCCTGAACACCGGCAACCGCACTTTTGGTCCGGGGCAGTGGAGCGCCTACGGAACCGCGGCATCCCCTGTCTTCAGTGCCGGGATGCCGCTGTTCGCGCCCTCCACCGTCGGATTTGGCGGCCCCCGCCAGGTGCAGTTCACTGCCCGCCTAGTGGGCTTCTAGTGTAGTGCGTCACACACTTTTCTTGGGGAAAAGCCGCATTCGGGGTATTGGCATAATGCCTGCAATTTGTGACGCACTACGCTAGCCTTCTAACGGGTACCGGTCCAACTGGCCCGGGCTGCCGTGCCCCAGGTGGTTGCATCGATCACGATCTGCGCCCCTCGCCCGCCAGCCACTCCTCCAGTTTATCGAGCGACTGTGTCCATCCGGCGCGCGCTCCCGCCGTCGCCTCCGATGCGAGCGCGTGGGTTTGCCGCAGCTTGATTCTGGTTCCCTGACCGTGCTCCTCAAACTGAATTTCGGTAACCACGCGGCTTTCCGGGAGCCGCGAAATTTGTCCGGCGAATACCAGCCGTTCCGGTGCCTTGACCTCGAGAAACTCGCCTTCGAAGGCGTGATGACCGATCCCAAACAAGCGGTGCTTTGTATAGGGAAGGCAGGGCTAGGCTTCGAGCCCGATCAGACGATCCACGTCCTGGCGCAGCGTCACGATGATCTCCGCCTGCTGCCGCCAATTGTCGTCTTTTTCCGCGGCTTCGATGGCGCTGACGGCCTGCTTCAGCGCGCCCACGGCCGCGGCGTGATCGCTCTCGAAGCCGCGCAGCGCCATGCGGCAGGCCCGCAGCCGCGCGGCGCGCTTGAGCTTGCCCGGCGTCGAGGTACCTTCGCGTTGATAGTCGGCGATTTGGGTGCGAACGGTTACCAGTGCCGCTTTCCAGTCGCTGGCGGCGGGCGTATCCTCGAGAGTCACCAGAACATTATGCCGCCGATCGGCGGTCGTGTCTGGTCTCCGGCATGGCACGTACCAGATCGCGCATTTCGGCGGCCAACTCGGCGATGCGGCGCAGCCGGAGCACGATTTGCGGCGGCAGCTTACGGGCTCCATCCATGGCCAGTTCCGCATTGCCCAGGATTCCGGCCAGGGTGTTATTGATTTGCCGCAGCACCTCGCCACCGTCGAGATCAGGTTGACTCAACTGTGGCGGCGTGCGAACCCGGTGCAAGTATGCCGCGGTGAGATGCTGATAGAGGATGAAGCCCAGTTTGGAGGGGGCTAAACCGCGGTTCAGGTAATCGATCACCCGCACCGGCTGGCTCCCCAGGGGGGAGCGCTCCGGATTCGCCAAAATCCCCGACTGGGTGGAGATCAGCGGTGGCTCTCCCAGCCACAGCACCGGGGTCGGGTCCAACTCGCCACCCAAGACGGCGACGGCGGCATCCGGTTCCGGAACCGGAGCCTCCACCGCCAGGCTGGGATTCACGATGCGCGCGTCCACCAGAAGCAGCAACCAGCCTCTTCGGTCGTCGCACACGCGGTAGGAGGCGCCCCAGTGAAATTCGACACCTGGAGCCGCCGGCAGGCTGCGCTCCACCCGCTTGGCCAACTGTTCATCGCGGCTCAGAAGAAGGACGTGGCAGGTCATTGGCCGCCTCCGGCTTGCGCCGCAAAGGTGTACTCCTTGAGTTTGCGGTAGATCGTCGTCTTGCCGATGCCCAGCAGCTTGGCTGCCAGGAGCTTGTCGCCTTTGGCCTGGGAGAGGGCATCCAGAATCGCTTCGCGCTCCACCTCAACCATGGCTCGTACGGTATTGGAATCGTGGCGGGCGATCGGCGCCCGCGGTTGTAGTTGCTGCAACGCGCTGGGCAGATCCGCCGCCTCCAGCCGCGGACCCGGCGCCAACGCCAGCGTGCGTTCCACGCAGTTCTCCAGTTCGCGGATATTGCCCGGCCAGTCGTAGGCCAGCATGCGCGCCATGGCCTCATCGCTGAAGGTGCGCACCGGCATGCCCGGCGGCGTGAAGCGGTCGAGAAAGTGCTCGACCAGCAGCGGAATGTCCATCACGCGCTCGCGTAGCGGCGGCAGCTTGATGCTGACCACGTTCAAGCGGAAGAATAAATCCTTGCGGAACCGCCCCTCCGCCACCGCCGTCTGCAAGTCGCGGTTGGTGGCGGCTACGATGCGCACGTCCACCGGGATGCGCCGCGTGGCCCCAACCGGGCGCACCTCTTTCTCTTGGATCGCACGCAGCAGCTTGACCTGGAGGTCAAGCGGGAGTTCGCCGATCTCATCCAAAAAGACGGTACCGCCGTTCGCGACCTCCAACAGGCCTTGATGGTTGTGGTGCGCGCCGGTAAACGCCCCCTTCACGTATCCGAACAACTCGCTCTCCACCAGGGAGGGCACCAAGGCGCCGCAATCGACCGGCAGGAAAGGGCGGTCGCGCTCCGGTCCGGTATAGTGCAATGCCCGCGCGACCACTTCCTTTCCGGTGCCACTCTCGCCCAGAATGAGCACCGAATACCGGCTTTGCGCCACCTTGCCGATCAAGCGGAAGACGCGCTGCATGGAGGGCGAACTTCCAATCAGCGTGCCGCCCGCCGCCGGCGAGCGCGCCCCCAAATGCAGCCGTCGTCCTTCGCCTTCGACCTGCGCGCGGCGCACGCAATTCTGCAATAGCAGCCGCATTTCCTCGAGTTCGAAGGGTTTGGTGACGTAATCGCTGGCGCCCAGCTTCATTGCCTCCACCGCCATGCCCACCGTGCCGTATGCGGTCGTCAACAGCACCGGGGCCGCGGGCCAACGCTGCCGCCAGCGCTTCATGAGCTCGACTCCGCTCATGTCGGGCAGCCGCACGTCGCACACCAGCACATGGGCCGGCTCCTGGTCCCAGACGCGCATCGCCTCCCTGCCGCTGGCAACGCCGCTCGCGCGGTATCCGAGACTGGTAGCCAGGCTGACGCAAATCTCCCGCACCGCTTCCTGATCATCGGCAATGAGTATGTGTGGTAGTCCAGTCATAGGGGCCTTCGGCTTTCCTTCGCCCCAGGGACTTGCACCCGATGTGCCAACCCGGCACCGGCTCCCGCTGCGGGTGCGCCAACCTATTGTCTGTGCAGGATTTATCGGCCGAAAAGGGACAACCGCGATCCGGCTTGGGCCACCCCGTCGCTTCCCGTACCGTGCCCATTTCCGGAATTGTCATTCCCGATTGGAACGGTGACCGGAACGGAGCCTGCCTTACCGGCCGCCGGGGCTCCCGATCTCCGCCGCGGGCCAAGCCAAGGTCAGGGCCGGCGCTTCCCGCGCCAACGACTCCACCGCGGGAGGCAGCTCCACCGTCTGCCAATGGACGCCGCCATCTTCAGAACGATAGACGGCCCCCACGGTTTCGGCGGCCGCAAAGATCGCGTTCGCTTGCACGTGCACGGTCCGGATACCTATCGCCGGGAGTCCGTGACCGCTCAGCGTCCACGTCGCCCCTTGGTCGCGGGATTGATAGAGGCCGCGCGAAGTCGCCGCCAACTCCAAGGTCCGGCCGCCGCCCAGATCCGCCCAAGCGAGTTGATTGATTCGTCCAGTGATCGCCAAGCGCCCGGGGAGGAAGTGCCGCCCCTGGTCCCGGCTCCGAAGCACGTAGCCGTCTCCAGCGACATAAATCCAGGCGTCGTCCGCCTCCGCCGCCGCAGGCAGGGCCAGCACCTGGTAGAGCGGCGCGGGGGCCTCCCGCATCAACGACCAGCTCTGGCCTCCGTCCTCGCTCTTGTAGAGCCCTCCCTGCGACGCCGCGTATACCGTCGGGGAGCCCTGGCTCGGGCTCGCCAAGGCGTACACGTGATCGTGCGGCGCAGTCTTCACCAGCGTCCATACAGGCTCGCGGTGGGGACCGCGCTTCGCAGGCAGCGCTGGCCGGCGCCAATATACCCCCTCGGCGGTAGCCGCCAGCAAGCCTGCCGCTGACCAGTGCAGTCCATAGACGTCGCGGTTCGCCAGCGGCGGCGGCATCTGCTGCGCGGCGCCTCCGTTTGCGGGTTCAAAAAAGATTCCGCCCCAAGCCTCATCCCCGGTTACCGCCACGTACCGCCCTTCGGGACTTTCGGCCACGGCGGACACCCGCCGGTTGGAGAAACCTTCATTCGAAACGGCGAAAGTCTTGCCGCCATCGTTGCTGGCGTACACGCCGGCGAAGTCGGTGCCCAACAGAATGCGCTCGCTTTGAGCCGCGCCCGGCAGCAGCAACACCGCGTTGATGCGCAGCTCCGGGCTGGTGATCCGCTCCCAGGCGGCGCCGCCGTTGTGCGTCACCCACAGTCCCTGGGTCGTGCCGGCGTAAATGGTGGCGGGGTCGCGCGGGTCCTGCACCAACGCCGGGGTGCGCCGCGCCGTATAGGGAATGCCCTGAATCTTGCGAAACAGGTTGCCGCGGTTGTCGCTGCGGTAGATCCCGGAACAGGCGCTGAGGTATACCGTCGCCGGCTGCTGCCGATCCACCGCGATGGAGAACACGTCGCTGTCGTCAATCACGCCCTGCCGCATCTGCCACCAGTCGTGCCCGCCATTGACGGTCTTCCAAGGCAGATGCCAGGTACCGACGTAGATCTCCCGCGGATCGGCGGGATCGATGGCCACCGATTCGATGTTGGCAAGCTCCCGGTCGTGAAGCGGCGAGATCAACTGCCAGGTCTGGCCCGCATCCTGGCTACGGTAGACGCCGTCCAGCGTCGCCGCGACCAAAATGCGCGGTGCTGATGCCGCCAGCGCCAGTGCGCGCACGGCATGCCCCTCGAACCGGGGCTGCCAGCTCCGGCCGCCATCGCGCGATTCGTAGACCCCGCCGCCGGGAGCGCCCCAGCTCCACAGGGAAGCAAACCAGTGGCCGGAATCCCCCGGTACCGCCACCAGGCTGGAGACCACCCAGTCATCGTGGGGAGCCACGCGGCTGAAAAATTGCCAAGTAGAGCCGCCGTCCTGCGATACAAAAATCACCCCGGTGGTGGTCCCCAACAACACCCGCCCCGTCGTTGATGGGTCCAGCGCGAGGGACCGGACCGTGCCGCCCGGCGGCAGCCCCGCTACTCCCGCCGCCATGAGCGACGAATCCACGAACTTTGCCTGGGCCGAGGGGGGCGACGCTACTGCCACACTCGCTCCCAGACACAACGCCGCCACCACGGTTCTGGCTAGGTCACGACCGAACATATAGGTTCATTGTTCCACACTCGTCAGTCCGACCTGAGGTGGCACGGCCACTTTTGCCTGGGTCGCTCCCGTTGGCCGCACTGATAGGCGCAAAAAAGGGGCGCGGCGAGCCTGCGCTCGCCGCGCCCCGGGTTAGGCGCCGATCGGGTGACGGCTACTTCCCGCCGGAGGTCTTGGCGCGCGGCCGGCGCGGCCGCCGCGTGGGCGCCGGCTTGACCGCGTTCTCGTCGAAGGTCTGCCCCGAGCCGGTGTAGGAGGCGCCTTGCGGCACCACCCAGACTTCAGCCTGGTGCGGATTGTCCGTGGACTGCCGGACCTCGATCCGGTCGGCGGAAATCCCCTTCTCGGTGACCAAGTAGGCTTTGGCGTTGACCGCGCGCTCCTCCGCCAGCTTGGTGGTGGCCGCGGGTGTCAGGCCGCGGCGGCGCCCGGCTACTTCATCCGAGGTGGCCGAGCCCACAATGACGGCCTTGGCGGTGGCGTCCTGCTGCAGCCGCAGCGCGACGTCGTCCAATGCAGCCTTGGCGGCGTTGTCCACGCGCGCGCTGTTGGGTTTGAACTGCAGGGTCGTCGCCAAGCTCGCTTGCGGCGCCGGCGGCGGCTGCTGGATGGTGCCCTGTGCCGAGCAGGTCGCCGTCAGACCCCGATCGTCGGTGACGGTGAGGTTGGCGGTAACCGTGCCCGGAGCGGCCCCGGTTGTGTCGTCGTGGAGGGTAGCTTGCGAGGTTGTATCCGGATGGCCGGCGGACACCTGCCAAGCGTAGGTCAGCGGCCGGTTATCCGGGCTCGCAGCCTGTGCGCTGAAGGTCAGCGGCGCGCCCGCCGCCACCGGCGACGAGGGCTCCACCGAGCAGGAGGCGGTCGGCGGATTGCGCACCGGCTCGCGCACTTCCACGTTGGCGGTGCAGTCCGCGGTGCCGCCCGAGCCATTATCCACGCGCCCGGTCACGGTGTACATTCCTGGCGCCAGGCCGGTGGTATCGAGGGTGGCGGCGTTGTCCGCCGGGCTCAGTTTGCCGCCGGTGGTGGTCCAGGAATAGGTGTACGGCAGTCCCTGCGGCGTCACTGTCGAGCTGATGTGGACGGTCGCCCCCGGCTGGACCGTACTGGTATCCACGCTGCAAGCCAGGGTCGGGGTCGGCGGGGGCGGCGGGGGCGCCGCTTTCACCGGCGGCGGCCCAAAGCTCAAGCCGAAGACGAAGCCGCTGACGTTGGTCGGGATCGCGATCTTGCTGCTGGAATGCGCTCCGAACCGGTAGCCAGCGTTAATTCCCATCCACGAGATCGGGTTGAAGCGAATGCCGAAGTTCACGTCGAAGGGTGAAGGCACTCCGAACAGATCGGTGTGAGCTCCAGCGCCGAAGGGCACATTGCCGTCGAACTCCACCACGCCTTGCAAGCGCGAGTGCAGCGGGAACAGTTCCCCAAAGCCATAGGTGAACTGGTCACGAAGCGGCAGATTGATCACGCCGCCCGCATCCACCGTGCCGTTGTGCTGGTAGCCCAGGTTGGCGGCCATCTCGCCGGCCGTACCCAGCCACTTGTCAATCATCACGGTCTCGGTGAGGGTGGGCTCCGTGGTGCTTACCCCGTAATAGTTAACGCCCAACCCCAAGGTGGGGTTGTAGGGCACATGATAGGTGATTTGGTAGGCCAGCCCGATGGGATCGCCGCGGTCTTGCGACAGCAAGCCGATCGTCGCGCCCAAGCTCCAGTCCACCGGACCATAAATCAGCGGATTGCGCGCGAAGGGGGCGACCGGGTTATAGCTGGTCAGCCTGCCCTGGCTGCCGAAGGTCAGTTCTTCCGGATGGGTGACCCGGATACGTCGGTAGCCGGTCGAGCTGAAGCTCAACTCCAACCACTTGGTGACGCCGACCGCCCAGCCGGCGTTGGCGTCGGTAAACACCAACCCGCCGGGATCGCGGGAGTAGCGCTGGACGTAGACGCCCGCGCTGGCTTGGCCCGGCAGCAACGTCTCCGCGAACTGGGTGTTCCAGATGCCCGGGGTGCCGAACAAGGAGCCCTGCATGGCGCTTGCCTGGAAGGAGTCGCTAAAGACTCCGCTGGACGCCGCCGCTTGCGCCGCGGGCGCCGGCGTGTCGGCTTTCTTCGTCTTTGGACTGTCCTTCTTGGCGTCCTTCTTGCCGTTGTCGGTCTTCGGATTATTTGTCGTGCTCGTAGCCGCGGCGGTCGCCTTCTTCGCCTTTTTGCCGTTGTCCGGTTTGGGCGCTGCCGCTAGCGAGCCACACATCACGGCCACCGCTACCGTCAGTACTTGCCATTGTTTCCAACACGTGCTGAATCGTGCCATAGCCTTCGCTTACCCTCCTCCTCGACTCTTCCCCGGGCATCCCTGTCTGCTGTGAACGACCACACTCCCTGAGGGTTGTACCCGGTCCGCTTATCTCGCGGCATGACTTTTTTGTCGCTGCCTTGATTGTACATTACAACTCGGGGCGCGCTCCTTCGGTGATCCCACGCGGGAGTAACTACTCGGTTACCGGCGCCAAAATCCTGCAGAGTCTCAGAACTTCATCTGCAACTCAGTGGCCAAATTCGCCCACCACGCCACGGCAGCGCTGCGCTAGCGTTTGCCCGTCTCGCCTAGGCTGCAAATTGCCGCGCCTGCGGTTCTCGTCTACGCAAAATCTCCCATCGCGAGGGTCAAAATTGCCCGATCCGGGCAGGCCCAGCCGCCCGACGGTCCTCGGCCAAACGGCAATCGGCAGCCCGCCTCGCGCATTCCGTCTCCGTCACAACCTCGGGTAGAGTGGAAGGATGAAGCGAGCCCGCATCCTGGTAGTGGATGACGAACCCAATGAGCGCCACGGCCTCGCCGAGCTGCTCGACGCCTGGGGCTACGAGGTGGACGCAGCCGCCGACGGATTGGAGGCCCTCGAACATATGGGCCGCGCCTTTCCCCGCGCCATCCTCACCGACATTCGCATGCCCCGCATGGATGGCCTCCAGTTGCTCGAACGGGTCCGCCAGCAGTATGGCATGCTCCCCGTGCTGGTGCTCACCGGACAAGGTTCCAAGGAGGCGGTGGTCGAGTGCCTCCGGCTGAGGGCCAGCGACTATATCGAAAAACCCATCCGCGGCGAGGAGTTGAAGCAACGCCTTGCCGATCTGCTGCGCTTTGAGGAAACCGTCATCGCTACCGGCGAAGGCGAAGCCTTGAGCTTTGTCGGCGTATCGGCCATTGCCCAACAGGTCCGCACCCTGGTGCAGCAAGTCGCCCCCACCACCGCCAGCGTGCTGATCACCGGCGAAAGCGGCACCGGCAAAGAGGTGGTGGCACGCCTGATTCACGCCCAGAGCCCGCGCCGCGACCGCACCTTCCTCGCCATCAACTGCTCCGCCATTCCCGAAAGCCTGATGGAGAGCGAAATCTTCGGACACGAGAAGGGCGCCTTTACCGGCGCCCAGGAGCGCCGCGCCGGCTGTTTTGAACTCGCCGAGGGCGGCACCCTCTTGCTCGACGAGATCGGCGAGATGCCCATCGGGACGCAAGCCAAGCTGCTGCGCGTACTCGAGGATCGCCATTTGCGCCGCCTGGGCAGCAAACAAGAGATCCCGGTCAACGTGCGCGTTTTGGCCGCCACCAACCGCTCGCCCGCCGAGGCGGTCGAGCGCGGCCAGCTGCGCAGCGATCTGTATTACCGGCTGAACGTCTTTAACCTGCACCTGCCCCCGCTGCGCGATCATCTAGAGGATCTGCCGGCGCTGTGTACCGCCCTCCTGCTGCAGCTCAACGCTCGCCATGGCCGCTCGGTGACCCATGTCTCCGCCGAGGTCCTGCGCCTGCTGGCGCGTCATCGCTGGCCCGGCAACGTGCGCGAGCTGCGCAACACCCTGGAGCGCGCCATGATTATGGCCGTCGGCAGCTCGATCGAACGCCAACACCTCCCCGACGATTTCGGTCAGGATCCGGCCCCTCCCGCCTCGGCGGGGGCCGCCGCCGACGACAGCGAAACCGTGCGGGTGCCGGTTGGCACCACGGTGGATGAAGCCGAGCGGCTGCTCATCCTCAAGACCCTGGCGCGCGAGAATAACAATAAAACCCGCGCGGCCGAACGCCTCGGCATCAGCCTTAAAACCTTGCAGAACAAGCTTAAGGAATACGCCGCCCGCGCCGGCAGCTGATGGCCGTCGCGGCGTCCCGGGCGCAGCGCCGGCATAGCGAATCGAGGCCCCAAATCGGCGTGAACCTCAGCGGAACGCGCGCCGCCGCCACGCTGGGCCCCACGCCCAACCACGCCGCATGAAGCTTAAGACCAAACTCACTCTCGGCATTTCCCTTCTGGTGCTGCTGGTGGTGCTCGCGGTGAACCTCATTTACCTCGCCCGCGTGGTTCAGCAGCGCGTACAGGAGGTGTATACCCACGCCGACTTCCTGGCCGACGAGATCTACAACGAAATGAAACAGGAGCTCTCCGCCTCCTATGCCTCGGGGCAACTGCGGAGCCGCGACCCGGCCACACTGCAACAGTTCTTGCAAAGCCTGAATTCCAGCCCCGCCATCGCAAATCTGTTCAGCTCCTCAATCGGGTACAACAACACCATCCGGGACGTCGCGCTGGTTGCGCCCGATGGGGTCATCGCCGCCGATTCCAACCCCGAACTGGTGGGCACGATACAGCCCAATCGCCGCCTGCTGAGCGACGTCATGCACAGCGGCCTTTGGGAGCAGGGCAAGGCGGTCTTCGGCGCCGACGCCATCTACTCCGTCAGCCTCGCCACCGAGGCTGACAACCACCCCATGGGTACCATTTCGGTCGGTGTGGACACCGTATTGCTCCGTTTGGCGATGCTTGGGGAAATCCGCCAGCTCGCCCTGTATGGCGGCCTGGTCGTCCTGTTCGCGACCATCCTGGCCTGGAGTCTGGCCGAGTCCATCCTGGCCCCGCTGGGACGGATTCGCGCCCAGTTGGACGCCTTGGCCCCGGAGGCGGCCAGCGCCACCGCCTCCCTCGTGCGGCGCGAAGGCCAGCGTGACGAGTTTGGGATCGTTTCGTCGAAAATCCAGTACCTCGGCCGCGAAATGGCCGATGTGCGCCAGGTCTACAGCACCCTCCAGGAAAATGTCAGCCATGTGCTTGAGAGCCTGGAAGAGGGGTTGTTGCTCTTTGACGCCTCTGGACAAAGCGTTATGGCCAGCGCCGCCACCCCCCGGCTGCTCGGCCTACCCGCCGGTGACATCGCCGGCCGCCCGGTCGAAGCGCTGTTCCCCGGCCCTTCCGGCCTGGACCGCGCTGTCCGTCTGGCGGTGCGGCAGAAGGTGGCTCTCACCTCGCGCGAAACCGACCGGCTGCCGGGCGGCCGGCCCATCCTGGCCCGGCTCGACTTGGTGCGCGACCGCTCCGGTCAGTTTGGCTCGCTCCTCACCCTGCGCGATGCCGAGCCCGTCTACCGCCTGGAAAACGAATTGGAGGTGGCCCGCCGTCTCTCCGCCGTGGGCCGCCTCACCCGCGGCGTGGCCCATGAGGTCAAGAACCCGCTCAACGCGATGGCGATCCACCTCGATCTGCTGCGGGAGAAGGCGGGCGCGGAAGCCACCGGGTTACAGCCCCACATCGAGATCATGCGGCGCGAGATTGATCGCCTGGACCGCGTCGTCCGCACCTTCCTCGACTTTAGCCGCCCGGTGGAGCTCAACCTGCAGGTGGGCGACCTGAGCGAAATGGTGCAGAGCGTGGCCCAGCTCGTACAAGCCGGCGCCGCCGCCAAAGGCATCGACGTGGAGGTGCGCGCGCCCGCGCCCGGTCCCAACGTCTGGCTCGACCGGGATCTGGTGGAGCAGGCGCTGCTCAACTTGGTCAATAATGGATTACAAGCGATGGAAGCCGCCGCAGGCCCCGGCATCCTTCAACTCGAGGTGTTCGAACAAGACCACTACGGCTTGATCCGCGTGCGCGACCAAGGTCCAGGCGTACCGGTCGAGGACCGCGAAAAGATCTTCGATCTCTACTTCACCACCCGCACCGAGGGCACCGGCATCGGCCTCGCCCTGGCCGCGCGCATCATGCAATTGCATCACGGCGCCATCGAACTCGAACCCAGCGCCCCCCCCGGCGCCAGTTTTGTGCTGCGCTTCCCCTTGCGCACCGGCGAGGATGCGGTATGAGCCGGTGCGGACGTTCCGCCCCGCCGTGGCGCGGGGTGGGGGTGATGGTCCTCGCCGGCTGCGCAACCGGCTGCGGCTTCTTTCAACGCCGGCCGCCGGCTCCGCCACCGATCGTCGTGCTCCAAGCTCCGATCTTGCTGCCCAACCCGGCGCAGGAGCCGCCGATGCCGGCTCCGGCGGTACTCACCCCCACCACCGCGCCGCCGCCCCAACTGAGCGCCCGCACGATCGTCGGCCCGCCGCCGCACTCCGCCCCGCGCCGCACAGCCGAGAATGCATCGCGCGCGCCGGACCGGCCCGCGCCCCCGCCGGTGGATACGCGCGAACCCCTTCCCGCGGGTCCGCAACTCACTCCCCGTCTCAGCCCCGCCCAGGAGGCCGCTGACCGCCGCAACATTTCCAACAGCCTGGACCACACCCGGCGCGCGCTGACCGTCCTCAATGCGCGGCACAACCTCACCGTGGAGGCACTGGCCACTCGCAACCAGATTGCCGAGTTTGTCCGCCAGGCCCAGGAAGCCTTGGCCCAAGGGGACTTGGTCCGCGCTCAAACTCTGGCCTTGAAAGCCGATACCCTGGCCCGCTTCCTGTTGGGGAGCTGACGCCAATATGTCCCCATCCCCAGCGGCCTGGACCGTCCTGCACCGCGAAGTCGCCTCCTGCCGCCAGTGCCCACGGCTCGCCGCCTATGGCGCCCAGGTCGCGCAACAGCGCCGCAAGGCGTTTGCGGACGAGGTCTACTGGGGGCGGCCGGTACCCTCGTTTGGAGATCCGCGGGCGCGCATCTTGCTGCTCGGCCTGGCCCCGGCGGCGCACGGCGCCCACCGCACCGGGCGGATGTTCACCGGCGATCGCAGCGGCGATTTTCTCTTTGCCGCGCTCCACCGCGCCGGTCTGGCCTCCTCGCCGCTGAGCCGCGGCCGCGGCGACGGCCTTCGCCTGCGCGATGTCTTCATCACCGCCTCGGCGCGCTGCGCCCCACCCGGCAACCGCCCCACGCCGGAAGAGTTCGCCGCCTGCCGTCCCTTCTTGCTGCGTGAGTTGGCGCTGCTGCACCGCTTGCGGGTGATCGTCTGCCTCGGCGCTCTGGCCCACCGGCAGTTGCTCGCGGCGCTTCGGCAGCGCGCGCCGGCGCGGTTTGGCCACGGAGCAGAGTTCGCCGTCGGCGGCTGGCGCGGCCTTGACTGCTATCATCCCAGCCAGCAGAACACCTTCACCGGGCGCCTTACGCCCGCGATGCTGGACGCGGTGCTGCAGCGCGCGCAGGCGCTCGCCGCGAACGGTTAGCGACCGAAGTGGCTGGCGTTTTTCTCCGCGAACGACTTCCACTGCTCCGGTAGATCGTCCAGCGCGAAGATGGCCGACACCGGGCATACCGGCACGCACGCGCCGCAATCAATGCACTCCACCGGATCAATGAACAGTTGGTCCGCCGAGCCAAACTCCCCTTCGTCCTTTTTGGGATGGATACAGTCCACCGGGCAGGCGTCCACACAGGCGCTGTCTTTGGTTCCAATGCAGGGCTCGGCAATCACGTAGGCCATAGAGGCAATAGTATAGCGAAGCCGCGCCCCCGGGTGAAGCGGCCTAGCGCGCCGGCAGACTTGCCGCCGCATGGCGTTGCCCGTCGCTGACGAAGCGGCGGCCCGGATGCTGCTCGAAATAGCTCATCCACTTGTCGAATTCGGGCGTGAATACTTGAATCCGCGGCAGATGGGCGCCGTCCTCCCCCCCCACCAGGGGCGACGGGGCCGGCCCCGAGCCCACCAGCACCACCGCCGCGTAATGCCACCTTTCGGTGACCTGTTGTTTGCAGATCGTCCCCGTCCACTCGCCTCGCGAGGCGAGAAGGTCCGGCCGCGAGCGAATGCCGTAGGGCAGCGCTAGCGAGGTTAAGGGATAGTGCGGCAGCCACTTCTCGATGTAGTACTGCCCCTCACCGATTTCCCTGGCGGTCGCCTCGGGGCTGATCTCGCTGAATTTGGGGTGGCTATAGGTGTGGTTGCCGATCTCCGAACCCAGCTGCACCAACAGGTCGAGCTTCTGCTTGACGAACGCGCGCTGCCCGAACACCCCGGTGCCGGGATTGACAAAGAAGGTCCCATGCACTGGGAACTCCGGGTGCGTCTTGGCGAACGCCATCCAGCGTCCGAGCGCACAATCCGGCGCCACTTGCCCGTCCGGCGTGAACTTCACCTGGAAGGCCGAGCCATCGTCGAAGGTCAGCACCACCGGCGTGGTGCCGGCCGCCAGGATAAAGTCCCCCGTGATATATTGCCGCAGCGTCACCGGCCGGTAGCCAGCCGCGTCCAACCGCGCCAAGTCGCGATCGAAGCTATCGAACGACCGTCCCCAGCGCGCGTCCTTGCCGAAGTTGTGGTAGACCAGGATCATCACCTGGCCGCGCAGGTTGGGCGCCAACGGCGCCGCGGCGGCGAGAAGGGCAAGGCTGGCCAGGGCAAACAGGATGGCGAATACACCGCGGAACACACGCATGGACCGGCTGACTCCGTTTCGCAAAGACATCGCGGCGCGTGGCGCCGCCTCTCCGACTATAGCGCGAGTCGCGCCGCGGGCCGGCGGCAAGCGGAGCGGACGGCAGCCCGCGAGCGCCCTCGCCGTCCGCGAGCCGGGCGGCGAAGCCGGGGGCCCGGCGCAGTGCTCAAAGTCCGCGGCAAGCGGAGCGGGGCGCCAGCCCCGCGAGCGCTCTCGCCGTCCGCGAGCCGGGCGGCGAAGCCGGGGGCCCGGCGCATTAAGTAATGCTAAGCTCGGATTTCGCGGAGGAACGACATGGCTGACCTGATGCGCGGCAAGACCGTGCTGGTGATGGGGATCGTCAACCGCTGGAGCCTGGCCTACGCTATCGCCCACGCGCTGGTACGCGAGGGCGCGGCGCTCTGCCTCACGTATCAGGGAGAGCGGGTGCGGAAGGCGGTGGAGGATCTCGGCCGCGAACTGGGCAACGCCCGGGTCTATCCCTGCGATGTCAGCCAGGACGAGTCCGTGGCCGCCCTGTTCCAAAGCCTCGCCACCGACCTCGCCGCCGCTGGCGGGCGCCTCGACGGCGTGGTGCACAGCATCGCCTTTGCCAACAAGGAGGATCTGGACCGCCCCTTCGAGCAGACCTCCCGTGCCGGCTTCAGCCTTGCGCTCGATGTGAGCGCCTACTCGCTGGTCACCGTCGCCCACCACGCGGCCCCGCTCATGGCCGAGGGCGGCGGCATCGTCACCCTCAGCTATTTGGGCGCCACCCGCGTGGTGACCAACTACAACGTGATGGGCGTGGCCAAGGCGGCGCTCGAGGCCTGCGTCCGCTACCTGGCCAGCGAGCTGGGACCGCGCCGTATCCGCGTCAACGCCATCTCCGCCGGACCCGTCCGTACCGCCTCCGCACGCGGCATCAAGGATTTTTCGTCCATGCTCGATCACGTCGCGCAGCGGGCGCCGCTGCGCCGCTCCACCGATCCCGCCGAGGTCGGCGACACTTCCCTGTTCCTGCTGAGCGACATCGGCCGCGGCGTTACCGGCGACGTTATCTTTGTAGACAGCGGCTACCACATCCTCGGCCTTTGAGCGCAGCACCCATTCCCGTCATGGTCGTCGGGGGCGGCCTTGCCGGCCCCGAGGCCGCCTACCAGCTTGCCCGCCGGGGCATAGCCGTGGAGCTGTGGGAAATGCGCCCGCACGTATCCACCCCGGCGCACCAGACCAGTTCCCTCGGCGAGCTGGTCTGTTCCAACTCGCTGAAATCCGAGGCGCCGCATACCGCCCCCTGGCTGCTCAAGCAGGAATTGCGCGCCGGCGGCTCGCTGCTTCTGGCGTGCGCCGCCGAAGCCGCGGTCCCCGGCGGTCAGTCCCTCACCGTCGACCGGCAGCGATTCTCCGCGCTGATGGAGCAAGCCCTCCTCCGCTTGCCGAATCTCCAGATACGGCGCGAGGAAGTTCGCACTCTACCCGAGGATCGTCGAATCGTCCTCGCCACCGGGCCCTTGACCTCGCCGCCCCTCGCGGCAGAGCTCGCCCGGCTCACCGGGCACCGCCATCTGTATTTTTACGACGCCATCAGCCCTATCGTTGAGGCTGACTCAATCCAGCGCGACGAGGTCTATGCCGGGTCGCGCTACGGCAAGGGTACGGACGACTACCTCAACTGCCCACTCGATCGCGCCCAGTACGAGCGCTTTTGCCGGACGCTGCTTGCCGCCGAGTCCTACCCCCTCCGTTCCTTTGAGGAGGCCCGCTTTTTTGAAGCCTGCTTGCCGCTCGAGGAACTGGCGCGCCGCGGTCCGGAAACGCTCCGCTTTGGTCCCATGAAACCGGTGGGCCTGCCCGATCCGCGCACCGGGCGCGTGCCTTACGCCGCCGTACAACTCCGGCGCGAGAACCTGCGCTCGGATTCCTACAACCTGGTCGGATTCCAAAATCATCTCAAGTTCGCCGCGCAAGCCGCGGTGCTGCGTCTAATCCCGGGACTCGGCCAAGCCCGCTTCCTGCGCTTCGGCCAGGTGCATCGCAATAGTTACCTGGAAGCACCTTCGGTTCTCACCCCCGACCTGCGCTTGCGGGCGCGCCCTTCGGTGTGGATCGCCGGCCAGCTCTGCGGCACCGAGGGTTACGTCGAAGCCATCGCCACCGGCTGGCTGGCCGGCACTTTTGCAGCGGCCGCCGCGCACGGAGAGCGCCTCACGCCGCCGCCGCGGACTTCCGCCCTGGGCTCGCTGCTGCACTACATGGTCCACGCCGATCCCAGCGCCTATGTGCCCGCCAACATTACCTTCGATTTGCTCCCGGCGCTTGATCCACCGGAGCGGGACCGTGAAACGCGCCGCCGCCGCCAGTGCGAGGCGGCCCTTACCGCGCTCAGGGCGTGGCTGCCGGCCGCCCTCGGCTCCCCGCACCCGGCGGGGACGGCACCGGTATGACCCTCGCCGCCGCCATCGCGGCCTACCTCGACGGATACCTGCGCGCCGAGCGCCACGCCAGCGAACACACGCTCCGCAACTACGCCACCGACCTGCGCCTGTTTGCCACCTTCGCGGGCCCCGCGACCCCGCTGACCGAGGTGCAGGCGCGGCATGTTCGCGGCTTTCTCGCCGATCTACACGCCCACGGATGCGGCAAAGCCACGCTGGCCCGCCGCCTCTCCTCGATTCGTTCCTTGTTCCGCTTCTGTACCCGCCAGGAACTGCTGCAGGACAATCCCGCGCGGCGCATCGCCGCGCCCAAATTACCACGCCCACTGCCCCCCATTCCCACCACCGGCCAGGTCAATGAATTGCTGGATCAGTCCCCCACCACCGCCGTTGGTTTCCCGGAGCGCGACTATGCCCTACTCGAGCTCTTATACGGTTCGGGGCTGCGCGTCGGCGAGCTCACCGCCCTCAACCTGCCCGATGTGAGCTTCGAACTCGCCCTGGTGCGGGTCACCGGCAAGGGCCGCCTCCAACGGCAGGTGCCCTTTGGCGGCAAGGCTGCCGCCGCCCTGCGCCGCTACCTGCCGCTGCGCCAGCAGTTGCTGGCCGCGCTGCCCAAGCGCCCCGCGCCGAATGCGGCCGCGGCCTTATTCCTGAACCGCCGCGGCGGCCGCCTGACCGCGCGCTCCGTGGCCCGCATCGTCAAAACGGCGGCGCGCGCCTTCGGCTTGCCGCTGGATCTGCACCCTCACTCGCTGCGCCACGCCTTCGCCTCCCATCTGCTGGGCGAGGGCGCCGACCTGCGCGCCATTCAGGAGATGCTCGGGCACCGCCGGCTCTCCACCACCCAGCGCTATACCCGCACCGACATCCGCCAGATCGCCGCCGTCTATGACCGCGCTCATCCGCTCGAAGCGCACGACGGACCCGATCGGCCCGCCCCCTCGTCGCGGCGCCGGGGTACGATACCTAAGGAGGCTGACTGATGAGTGGTTCGATCCTCGCCGTGAAGTGTCCCCGCTGCGAGCGCGTTTACAACATCTACCCGGGCCCGGACGAGTACATGCGCTGCCTGATCACGCGCAAGTATGAAATGGAGTGCGACTACTGCGAGGACGAACTAACCTTTACCGTCGTCTCCGGCGCCAAGGCGCCCTTCACCACCGGCGGGACCTAAAGCCACCGCCTCAGCTGACGTTCTGCCCCGCCCCCCACGCTCGGCCGCCGCGTATCCGTCCGCGGTGCGGCTGAAGCTGCTTGCTTGCATACATCGCCGCATCCGCGCTGTGCAGCAGTTCCTCGGGGGTGAGCCCGTCGTCGGGGTATAAAGCCAGCCCAATGCTGCCCTTGACCCCGTGCGTGGTGAGCACCGGATCATCCGCCATCGCCTCCAAAATGCGCTGCGGCATACTGCGCGCCGCTTCCGGCTCGCAATCGGGCGCCAGCACCGTGAACTCGTCCCCGCCGTACCGCGCCACGACGCTGCTGGCCCGGCTCTTGTTGTCCAGCAACTGGGCGACCCGCACCAGGATCCGGTCGCCCTCCAGGTGCCCAAAGCTGTCGTTGAGAGGTTTGAACTCGTCCAGATCGAGCAGCATGACGCAAAAGTGGGCGTGCTCGCCGCGCGCCGTCGCCGCCCGCGCCCGGCGCCACTCGGCTTGCAGCGCTTCCATAAAAAATCGGCGGGTCTTGAGCCCGGTCAAGCTGTCGGTAATGGCCTGGTGCTGCATCTGCTGAAACAAGTTGGCGTGGTGCAGCGCCGCGGCGATCTGATCGCACAAGGTTTGCAACACCACGAACTGGTCGCCGCGGAAACCCCGCGGCGCGTCCGCTTCGAGATGGAGGATGCCCAACCGTTGCCCGCCGTGCCGGATGGGCAACTCCACGGCGCAGGCCTCGGGCTCGGATTCGCCCGTCGCCGCGCATTCTTCAAACTCGCCCTCGCGGCCGTTGGGTCGCGGCATGGCAATCGCAATCCGCTGAAAGGGAAAGGCTGCCCCAATTTGCGCCACCACCGTTTCCAGCATCTCGGTGGGATTGAGGGTCGAGATCGCCAGCCGGGCAATCTGGTGCAGGAACGCTTTGTGGCCCGCATCCCGCTGCACCGCGGCAAAAAGCCGGGCATTGTCCAGCGCCACCGCCGCCTGCCCCGCCAGGATCTCGATCACCCGCAGATGTTCGGCGTCGTATGCGTCTTCCCGCTCGTAGCTCTGGACGGCGAGAACCCCGATGCTTTGGCCCTTGAGAATGAGCGGCACCCCGAGGTAATTCTTGGCATTGCGGCCGCTGGGCGCCAACCCCAGGGTGCGGCCGTAGCTGGCGACATCGCCGGCGATCAACAACGGCTGGCCGCTGCGCATAATGTATTCCGTCAGGCCGTTGCCCCGCCGCCGCCGCCGGGCCTCCTGCACCACGCCATCTTCGACCTCCAGGCCAAAGCGGATCTCGTCCCGCTCCTCGTCGAGGAACGCAACGTAGAAGTTGCTGACATCCATCAGCTTCCGCAGCTCGCTGTGAATGGATCGCAGCAGCGCTTCGCCGTCCAGCGAAGAACTCAACGAAGTGCCGATATGCGTCAGGATCTCGAATTCATGCACCCGGCGTGCCGCTTCCCGCAGCCGCAGCCGCCGGCCCCGCGCCAACAGCCAGCTCAGCAACAGCAGCGCCGCGCAGCCGCTCAGCGAGCCCGCCGTGATGATTGTGGATACGTCCATCGCGATCTTCCGCGCACGCACCGGTCGCCGTAACTATATTCTTCTCCGGCGTTCCCTGTAAAGGGCTATCAGGCACTCCCATGCAACCCCTAACCTGCCGCGGATCTCTTCCTACCCAGACGGGGGTTGAGCCATGGGTGGGAAGCGCGCCATTACAGTTGTGGTGTTAGGAATTTATTTGGTGGGAGCGGCG
>DATNAC010000086.1:0-5625 GCA_035573035.1 Terriglobales bacterium | reverse complement strand
ATCTGCGCCTCGCCTCGCAATCGTTCCGCAACCAGCAAGCCATTCCCGCCGAACACACCTGCGACGGCGCGGGGACCTCCGAGGAACTGCACTGGTCGGGTGCGCCCAAGGGGACGCAAAGCTTCGCGCTGGTCTTGTTCGATCCCGATGCCCGGCCGCCGAAAGGCTTTGTGCACTGGGTGGCATACGACATACCCGCCTCGGTACACCAGATCGCCTCCGGCAAATACGATCAGGCCGCCCTTCCGGGCGGTGGCGTCGAGGGCAATAACGGCCGCGGCAGTCTGGGCTTTATTCCGTCCTGCCCCGGTCCCGGCGCTCCCCATCACTACACCTTCACCCTTTACGCCCTCAGCGTGCCGAGCCTGGGCCTGCCGTCCGGCGCCACGCGCGATCAAGTGCTGGAAGCGGTCAAGGGCAAGGTGCTGGCGCAAACCGAACTGGTCGGGCTCTACCAGCGCAAACCCAAGCCCTGAGTGGCGAACTGTCGCGAAGGGAAAGCGGAGCGGGTAGGGGCCCCGCGAGCGCGCCGAAGGAGTGCGAGCGCGGGCGGCGAAGCCGGGGGCCCGCGCGCATAAGGCGCCGGCGCGGACCTCGGCACGGCCCTAAGCGGAGCGGGGCAGGGTTCCCGCGAGCGCGCCGAAGGAATGCGAGCGCGGGCGGCGAAGCCGGGGGCCCCGCGCGCATAAATAAGTTTAATTGACAGAGTCAACTAAAGTGGCGATGCTGGGGCATGCCCGTTCCCGCCCCGCCCTCCGCGGCCGAGATTGCCGGCTTCCGGCGCTTCAACCGCCGCTACACCCGGCTGCTCGGCACCCTGGATGCGAATTACCTTGGGACCGGCTTCAGCCTCGCCGAGGGGCGCGTGCTCTACGAACTGACGGAGCGCGCGAACGCCCGCGCCACCGACGTCGGGGAGGCGCTGGGGCTCGACGCCGGATACTTGAGCCGCATCCTGCGCCGCTTCGAGCGCACCGGCCTGATCAGCCGGGTCGCCGCGAAACGCGACAGGCGCGCCACGTACCTACGGCTGACCGTAAGGGGACGCGGGGTGATACGGCAGTTGAACCAGCGCGCCGACCGGCAAGCGCGCGGCATCCTGGGCTCGCTCTCCGCCGGACAACGTGCGCGGTTGGCGCTGGCCTGGGGAACGATGGAGCAGGCCGTGTTGGGAGGTGGGACGCCGCCCGCGGCGCCGGCCTTGCGCGCCCACCGGCCCGGTGACATGGGCATGGTGGTGGCGCTGGAGGGAGCGGGCTACGCCGCGCAGTTTGGCTGGGACCCGAACTTTGAGGCGCTGGTGGCGCGCATCGTGGCCGATTTTCTTGCCCACTTCGATCCGGTGCGCGAGCGCTGCTGGATTGCGGAGCGGGGCGGGGAACACCTGGGCCACGTGTTCCTGGTGCGGCATCCCGAGCGGCCCGACACGGCCAAGCTGCGCCTGCTGTACGTGGACCCGGCGGCGCGCGGCCTCGGACTGGGGCGGACGCTGGTGGCGGAATGCGTGGCCTTCGCCCGCGCGGTTGGATACAAGAAGCTGACGCTCTGGACGCAGAGCATGCTCATCTCCGCCGGCCGCATTTACGCAGCCGCGGGCTTCCGCCTAGTCGCCGAGGAGCCGCATCGCAGCTTTGGCCACGAACTGGTCGCGCAAACCTGGGAACTGGATTTGGCGTAGCTCGCCGCCCTTCGGTGCGTACTACGGCGTTTGACGCCGGTTTTAGGCCTTTTCCAACGTAGTGGAACTCAGCGCTGTCCTGGTATGCCTGTTCATAACAACAAATGTTATAATTTCCGCATGGCGACGCAGACTTGGCTTCGTGAACAGCGTGAAGGGAGGGGCTGGACCCAACAGCAGGCGGCGGCGCGCCTGCACGTTACCCAGGCTTATCTCTCCATGCTGGAGAGCGGACGGCGGGAGTGGACTGCCCGGCTGCTGAACCGCGCCACGGAGGTTTTCGAGCCGCCCGTCACCGTGTTTCCCTTGCCAGCGACCGTTTCCGCGTCCAGCGCCAGTGAAGCCGCCGACGCCTTGGCCGGCTTGGGCTATCCGGGATTCCGGCACCTCGCGTGGGGCCGCCGGCGAACGGTGAAAAACCCTGCGGAAGTTTTGGCGGCGGTCCTGGCGATGGTGACGCGGGAGGCACGGCTCGTCGAGGCGCTGCCGTGGCTGGTCCTCACCTTCGGGGACCTGGACTGGGGCTGGCTGGAGCGGCAGGCGAAGTTGCATGACATGCAGAATCGGCTAGGGTATGTGGTCATGCTGGCGCGGCAGCTCGCCGAGCGGCAAGGCCTCGACGCCGAGCCGCGGCGCCTGGCCCAGGTGGAAGCGCGCTTGGAACGCAGCCGGCTGCTTGCCGAGGATTCGCTGGCCGGCGAAGGGCTGACCGGCGCCGAGCGCCGATGGCTGGCGGACCGCCGGCCCGCCGCCGCCCGCCACTGGAATGTCCTGACCGACCTGACGGTGGAACAGCTGCACCATGCCACCTGAATTGCCGCCGGAACCGTGGCTGACACTGCTGCGCGAAATCGACCGCGCCGCGACGGCGCCCTTGCATTTGCACTGCATCGGCGGCTTCGCCCTGAGCGTGGTTTACGAATCACCGCGGAGTACGGTTGACTTGGATATTCTTGTCACCGTTCTTGATCGGAACGCCGCCGCGGCCCTAATGCCAGCTCGCCAAGGCAGCGCGCTGCACCGGCGCCTCGGCGTCTATGTGCACGAGGTCGCTGTGGTGACACCGCCCTGCGAATACGAGAGCCGGCTCGACGAGTATTGTGCGGGTGTGTTCGAGAGAATACATCTCTGGATTCCCGATCCGTACGATCTTGCGCTCCTGAAATTGGAGCGGAACTCCACACGCGACCGAGAGGACGTTCGCTGGCTGGCGCGCCTGTCCGGATTTGATCCGAACGAACTGCGCCGGCGCTTCCACGAAGGAGCAGCGCGAATACCTGATCGGGCGGGCGGAGTGGCACGACCAAACCCTGCATCTCTGGATCGAGATGATCGAGGAGGACCGCGCCTCTTCCATGGGAGAATAGGGAGCGGGGGACGGTAGCTCAATGGTAGAGCATTGCCCTTTTAAGGCAAGGGTTCTGGGTTCGAGTCCCAGCCGTCTCACCAGCCTGTGCCGTTGCGGCCGCGCCCGCGAATCGCGTTTCGCGGGGGTCGCGCCGTTTGCACTGTGGGCAAAGTCGGCGCGAAGGGCCGCGAACCGGGCCCCCACCGCGTTCCGCGCGGTGGGGTGGTCGTAATTCCGCAGGGCGGCCCGCCCCCGGCAAGCAATGCAGGCGCGGCCCCCGCGAGCGCAGCCCCGGCATGGGGCTCCGGGGCCCCCATGCCGGGGCGAGCAGAAGCCGAAGGCGCCCGGAAACGCCGGGCGTGTGGCCTTCCGCGCTGGGGCCAGCGCCAATCAATGATGCAGCAGACTTCGCTTGCCAAGGACAAAATCAAGATCCTCCTGCTCGAGGGTGTGCACACCAGCGCCGTCGAGTCGTTTCGCGCCGACGGCTACACCACAATCGCATCCCATCGCACCGCGCTGCCGCCGGCGCAGTTGCGGGAGGCGGTCCACGACGTCCAGATCCTGGGTATCCGTTCGGCTTCCCAGCTCACGGCTGAGGTCTTCGGGAACGCGCCCAAGCTGATCGCGGTCGGCTGCTTCTGCATCGGCACCAATCAAGTGGATCTGACCGCCGCGCAGGCCCAGGGGGTGCCGGTGTTCAACGCCCCGTTCTCCAACACCCGCAGCGTGGCCGAACTGGTGCTGGCGGAGTGCATTCTGCTGCTGCGAGGCATCCCCTACCGCAGCGCCCTCGCCCACCGCGGCGAATGGGCCAAGACCGCCGCTGGCGCCTACGAGGCGCGCGGCAAATGCCTGGGTATCGTGGGTTACGGCCACATCGGCACGCAAGTGGGCGTGCTGGCCGAGGCCATCGGAATGCGGGTGGTCTACTTCGATGTCGAGGCCAAGCTGGCGCTGGGCAACGCCCAGGCGGTGGCGTCGCTCGACGATCTGCTGAAGGCCGCCGACGTGGTCACGCTGCACGTGCCCGAAACGCCGCAGACATTCCGCATGATCGGTTCCGAGCAACTGGCCCGGATGAAGCCCGGGGCGCATCTTATCAACGCCTCGCGCGGCACCGTGGTGGATATCGACGCGCTGGCGGAAGCGTTGCGGACGAAACGATTGGGCGGCGCGGCAATCGACGTCTTTCCGGCCGAGCCCGGCGGCGCCGGCCAGCAGTTCCAATCCCCGCTGCGCGGTATGGACCAGGTCCTGCTCACGCCGCATATCGGCGGAAGTACCGAGGAGGCGCAGCGCAATATCGGCCTGGAAGTCGCCGGCAAGCTGATCAAGTACAGCGACAACGGCTCGACGCTGAGCGCCGTCAATTTCCCCGAGGTCTCGCTCCCCGCGCAGTCCGGCCGCCACCGCCTGCTGCATATACATCACAACCAGCCGGGCGTACTCTCGGCCGTGAACGCCATCTTTTCCCAACGCCGCATCAACATTGCGGGCCAGTACCTGCAAACCACCCCGGCGGTGGGCTATGTGGTGATCGACATCGAAGGTGACGAGCGAGCGGAGACCGAACAGCTCAAGCGCCAGTTGGAGTCCGTGCCCGGCACCCTCCGCACCCGGGTCCTCTACTAGAACACATCACAGCAAGATGGAATACCGGGGCAGCCGCGGGCGCTGGCTTCCACTCAACGAGAGATGCGTCTCCAGTCGCATCGGGGGCATCGAACTTGGTGACACGATCGGGAGGTTCGCCATGAAAATAATGAGTATCGGCCTTGTGGTCCTGGTGGCGGCCGGAATGGCATGGGCGCAGACCCCGGGTCAAACGCCCGGTACGGCTCCCGGCCAGATGCCGGGCAGCGTCACGCCCGCGCCCACCACGCCGGGCACCACTCCATCCCCGGCGGTACCCGGTGTGACCCCGGGAACCACGCCCACCACCCCGGGAACTACGCCCACCACTCCGGGAACCACGCCCACTCCGGCAGCGACGCCGTCAACCCCGCCGGGAACGACTCCTGGCACCGTAACGCCGAACAGTACCGTGCCATCTCCGTCAACCAGCCCCTATCCGGACACGGCGCCGGTGCGGCCGATCACGCCGGGCGCTACTCCCGGCGTGCCCGCACCCGGCACGCCCCCGGGTACAGCTCCGGCTCCCGCCACGCCGGGTACTGTCCCGCCAACGGCCATCCCGGGCACCGGGACCACCTGCTGCGCGCCAGGGCGCTAACGTTTCGCGGGGGTCGCGCCGTTTGCACTGTGGGCAAAGTCGGCGCGAAGGGCCGCGAACCGGGCCTCCACCGCGTTCTGCGAGGTGGGGTGGTCGTAATTCCGCAGGGGCGAAACTCGCAGCGCGAGTTTCGCGCCCCCGGCAAGCAATGCAGGCGCGGTCCTCGCGAGCGCAGCACCGGCATGGGGCTCCGGGGTCCCCTTGCCGGTGCGAGCAGAAGCCGAAGGCGCCCGGAAACGCCGGGCGCGTGGCCTTCCGCGCTGGCGCCCGCGCCAATCAATAGTCACGCCGGCGCCGCAAAATGCCGATCGTTGGTCCAAATTTCCGTCGCGCCGTTGTCCATCACTGTCCAAGCAATCGCCA
>DATNAC010000085.1:0-4304 GCA_035573035.1 Terriglobales bacterium | reverse complement strand
CACGGCGTGTAGCCGCAGACGCTGATGGGCAGCGTCGAGGCATCAAGCGTCTGCCCGCCGAAGATGTTGGTCAGCGGCACCTCGGCGGTGGGGATCAGCCACAGATCGGTGCCCTCGCAGTGGAACAGGTCGGCGGCGAACTT
This sequence comes from Terriglobales bacterium, assembly GCA_035573035.1. GTDB lineage: Bacteria > Acidobacteriota > Terriglobia > Terriglobales > SCQP01 > SCQP01. Next base: position 4,161 of record DATNAC010000085.1, on the reverse strand, counting down.
GGGCAGCTGTCCCGTGCCGCGCAGACTCTGGCTATTGACCAGCGAAGGGGGCAGCACCTCGGTGTAGCCGTGCCGCTCGGTGTGCCGGTCCAGCATGAAGTTGGCCAGCGCCCGCTCCAGCCGCGCCCCCGCCCCGCGGTAGACGGCAAATCGCGCCCCTGAGATGCGCGCCGCCGCCTCGAGGTCGAGAATCGCCAGTTCCGTTCCCAGCTCCCAGTGCGGCCGCGGCTCGAAATCGAACTTCCGCGGCTGCCCCCACCGCCGCACCTCGACGTTGTCCTCCGATGACGCCCCCACCGGCGTCGCTGCCGACGGCATGTTGGGCAGGCTGAGCAGCATCGGCTCGCTCGCTGCCTCCAATTCCTTGATTTCGGCATCGAGGGCGGCGATCCGCTCCCCCAGCCCCCGCGCCGCTGTCACCAGTTCCTGCACCGCCGGGCTATCCCGCTCCGGCCCCCGCTTGAGCTGTGCCACCTGCTCGCTCGCCTGATTGCGTTCCTGCTTCAGCAGGTCGGCTTGCCGCACCGCCTCCCGCCGCCGCTGCTCCAGTTCCCGCAGCCGCCCCAGGTCCACCGCCATGTGCCGCCGCTCCAGCATGGCCTCGACCTCGCCCAAATGTTCACGCACATAGCCGCGATCCAGCATGCTCTAAGTGTAAGCGAGGCATTCATCGGCGCGGAGCCCCGAGTGGCTTCGCCACTCGACCCGCTCGGCGCTCGACCAAGCCGGGGCCTGCGCGAGCACGGCCCGGCGCGGCCCCCACGTCTGGCATGCCCTCAGTTCCTCACAGCCCCCACAGCACGCAAAAGTGCCGCTACATCACTGCGCTGGTACTCTACCGCAATATTCAGCGGGCTTCGGCCCTCGCCATTCCTAACAGGCGGCTGGAAATCGGCGCCTGCGAGCACCTCGGGGGACGGAACGCGCTTCGCAGCGCCGATTTTCAGCCGCCGGCTAAAGCTCATGGCGGTAAAGGCAGAAACGAAGAGACGCGGCCCCAGCCGGCCGGGGCTCTCGGGGTCCCCGGCCGGCTGAGCGTAAGCGTGACGCTCGGCGTAACCAAGCGGGGCCCCGCACCAGTCAACGAAGGCGGGTCACGGCCTCGGCATCCCGTATCGACGCCCGTTGCGTCGGCGCGTCACCCGCAAGCATAGCCATGCCCAAAAGAGTCCACTGATGGCGACTGCAACCGCCACGGTGGAATCGCTGAAGGGCGTCCCGAACAGCGTTCCGGCGACCAGTAACCCGGGCGCCGCGGCTACGGCGCCGCCGCAGAATATAAGGAAGCGTGGAAGCGGCGGAACCGATTCCATGTGATACACCGCGCCCCCCAGCGATGCCGCTGCCCCTAACATTCCGCAGGCGATGGCGCGGAGCCACTCTGCTCTGCTAAAGCTCATAGCGGTTCCTAGTTGTTATCGAAGTAAAGATAGAACTGGCACGTTGGGCGAGGGTCGGTGTTGGTTGTAACGCATGAAGATCCCACCTTGACGTGGCGATTGTCGGTGTCCGGCCCCACGCCGTCGGGGAACACGCCGCTGAATACCTCGCTGGTGAGGGCCACCGCGTAGGCAAAGCCGCTCATGCTGTAAAGTGGCTTATCGGGGCTCCGGGTGGTCAACCACTGGCGTTCAATGTTGGCTGCGCTCTGCAGGTGATCGTTGATAAATCGCGCACCGCGCGCGGCGGCCTCTGCCGGAGATTCGTTGGCCGGCCCGTCGCTCATGGCGTGCTCGAAGGCATTTTCGGGGTTCTGCTGGCCCGAACCAAAGTCCATCCCAAAACTGGTAACGTCAACCAGGTCCATTTCCGGAGGGCCTGAGCGTAACCGACTCCTCCCATGTCAGCACCGAATCCGACCCCGCCGTCGCCCAAACAATGGCAGAATGGGTGTCGCGCGCGATTAGCGCGGCAGCGTGCCCCCTCACTAGCCAAGCTTCTCTGTTCGTCGTGCATTGCGTCGGCGCGTCACCCGCAAGCATACCCACATCCAAAAGAGCCCGCTGGTTGCGAGCATAACCGCAATAGAGATGCCCGTGGGCGCAGTCTCAAAGAAAGTGCCGGCGATGATCGCGCCCGGCATCGCAGCTACGGCTCCGACGCAGAAGATCAAGAGGCGCGGAATCAGCGGGATCGAGTCCGTATAGTTTGCCGCGACGCCGATTGACAGCACCGCTCCCGCCAGGCCGCAGGCAGCCGCGCGGAGCCACTCTGCTCTGCTGTAGTTCATGGCGCAGGATCCTAGTTATTGTCGAAGTAAAGGTAGAACTGGCACGTCTCGCTTGGGTCGTTGTTGGTCGAGACGCACGCAGATCCCACCTTGACATGGCGATTCTCGGTGTCCGGGCCCACACCGTCGGGGAACACACCGTTGAACACCTCGCTGGTGAGGTCGACCGCATATGCGAAGCCGCTCATGCTGCTGAGCGTCGGGTACGGAATCGCCTCGACGCTGAAATGCTTCACGTCATTCCAGGGCCCGCCGAACCACGGCTGAAAGCCCACGTGGGCAGGCGAGGTGGAGTCGGTCAGGGTGTGAGCGGCCATGGCAAACTGGACCAGCGCCTCCGGCGAATAAAGCGGTTGACCGGGCTTGCGGTTCGTCAGCCATTGCCGTTCGATGTTGGCCGCACTCTGCAGGTGGTCGTTTATGAACTTCGCGCCGCGTGCGGCGGCAACCGCCGCGGACTCCTTGCCCGGACCGTCGCTCATGGCGTGCTCGTAGGCGTTCCCCGGATCTTGTTGGTGCTTACCGTAGTCCATCGCGAAACTGGTTGCGTTCACCAAGGCCATCTCGGTGGGGTCAAGCTTAAAACCCACGGCTATGCCGTAAATCAGGTTGTGCACATAGAATGGCCACAGCCCCAGCGGGTCGATTGCCTCACCCGGCGTGCCGACGGCGTAGCCATTGCGGTTCCAGGTGGCCGGTCTACTGGGGTCCACCGCCGCCAGTCCCGCCGGGTCGGGCGACCACCAGCGGCTCTGCGTCGCGCTGTACTCGCGCATCAGAAAGTCGTACTGGCCGCCGCTGGTGGTTGGGTCTATGTCCTGATGCTGGCCGGTGAACACCTTGTTCGTGCTCCCGGCCACGGCGTAGTTCTCGCCGAACGGCGCGTAGGCGCTCGATGAGTACAGCCCGCGGCCTGGCGTCGAGGCCAGCCGCGCGCTGCCCAGCAGGTCGGAGTGCTGGTAGTAGGCGAGGCCCGATGCATTGAACACCGCCGCCGCGCCGCCCGGCAGCGGAACGTCGGCGCGCACCAGCGTTTGTCCGCTCATCACCGCCAGCTTACCACCGCCGGGTCCGTACACGAACTCCTGCCCGCCCGACTCCACCGCCCGCCCCAGCGCGTCAAACACGATGCCCGAGTGGCCTTCGAGCGTCGCCGGCTTGCCCTCGGCGTCGAAGGCGTTCACGCCGCGCGTGCCGGCAACCGGGTCGTCCACCAGATTTCCGTTGGCGTCGTAGTTTGGCGTAAAGCTGCCGCTCACGCTCGCAATCTGGTTCTTGAGGTTGTAGCTGGCGTTGAACGGCGTGCTGCCCGCGCTCGCGCCCTTGTTCATGTTGCCGAAGGGGTCAAACGCATAGGTCTGCCCCCAAAGGCCGCCGCAACTCGAACTCGAAAGCCGGCCCATGTCATCGTGCTGGTAGGTGCAGGTCTGTGTGTCGGCGGTGCCGGTGATGGTGTCGGTGATGGCCAGCGAGGCCTGGCTACCGTTGGCGTTCCAGTTGTAAACGCCCGTGTCCGTCTGGCCGTTCACGGTGAATTGGTACTGCCTCATGCGGCCGGTGTTGGCGTCGTACACATAGCTGTCGCCGTCGCCCGAGGCGAAGGTGACCCCGGTGGGACCGAGCGCGCTGTAGCTCGTCGCCGTCACCAGCGCCGACCCGTTGGCGCTGACTGTCACCGGCCGGCCCTCGCCATCGAGGTAATAGTTTACCGGGTTCACGCCCGGCAGTGACATGCTGGCCACCGCCCCGTTCGCGTAATGGGTGGCGTAGAGGTGGTACCACCCGCCGGAGTTCGGCGTGAGCTGGTAGATATCCTCTTCCCCGTTTGCCGGCGCCGGGTAGCTGAAGCCCAGATCGGTGGCGTGACTCGACGTGTAAGCCTCGGCCAGCCTGCCCTTGACGTTCTGCATGGCGATGCCGTCCACCGTCGC
>DATNAC010000084.1:0-11522 GCA_035573035.1 Terriglobales bacterium | reverse complement strand
TGGCGGGTTATGGAAATCCACGAATGCGCTCGCGGCGCAGCCGGAGTTTGTCCCGATTGGCGACAACATGCCGAGCCTGGCGGTGGGCAGCATCGCACTGGATGGCTCCACTACGCCCACCACGATATATGTTGGCACCGGCGAACCCAACCTAAGTGGCGACAGCTATTACGGGGTGGGGATCTTGAAGTCCACAGATGGGGGGCAGAGTTGGAGTTTGGGAGGCGGGCAAAACCTTTTCGGGACAGCGGTTTCCCGACTGCTGGTGGATCCGCAGAACCCGCAGATCCTGCTGGCGGCGGTCACCGCTTCGGGGGATGACCTCAATGCGGATGGAGCGCTGCCGACCATTGTGGGGTTTTGGCGCTCGGCGGACGGTGGGGCGACGTGGGCGGAAGTTCTTCCCGTTAGCTCCAGCTACATGCCGATTCTGGCGAGCGACCTGGTTTACGACTCCAGCACGACGACCTACTTTGCAGCCACGGCAGGCAACGGCATCTACCGCTCCAGCGACCAAGGCGAGACTTGGCGGCCGGTGTCCTCACCGTTTGGGACGGTGGCCCCCAACCCGCAGAGTTTTTTCCGGGCGTCGTTGGCGGTGGCCAATGGTTCGCTGTGGGCGCTGATTGCGGATGACAACGGTCAGCCGACGAGCCCGAGCGACTGTGGCGGCGCCAGCCAGTGCGCGGGGCTGGTCAAAACCTCGGATGGCGGCCAGACCTGGACGGCGCTCAGTACCCCGCCAAACCTTTACAACACCAACGGCCAAGGCACTTACGACCAAGTGCTGGCGCTACCAGCGGGCACGGCGACCCCGCTGGTCGGTGGCATTGATCTGTGGGCCGAGGCCGGGGGCGGCAGTTGGAGCAACTTGACGAACAGCTACAGCGGCGGCAGCGTGCATCCGGATCAGCACGCGGTGGTGTGCCTGGATGCGACACACTGGCTGCTGGCCAACGACGGGGGGCTGTGGTCTACCGCGGATGCGGGCGCACACTGGGCGAACCTCAACGCCACGCTGGGGGCGATTCAGTTTTACAGCGTGACCGCCGATCCGGCGACCCCAGGCCGGTTATTGGGCGGCTCGCAAGACAACGGCACCGCGCTCGGAACCGGCCTCAGCGCGACGCAACCCACGTGGCCGCTTATTTGGGGCGGGGATGGCGGCCACACCGCGATCAATCCCGCCCAACCGCAACAGTTGTTCACGGAGAACTTCGGGATTTCGCTGCAGCGTTCCGACGACGGTGGCGCGAGCTTCCATACCGTGGTTGACTCCAATGCCATTTCCGACACCGGCGAGTTCTATATCCCCTATGAGCTATCGCCGACGGACGCCAGCTCGCTCTATCTGGTGACCCAGCGCGTATGGCAGGGGCCGGCATCGCCGGCGACGACGGGCGCGGGGTGGGCGCCGATCAGCCCGAATCTGACGCACCCGCTGCCGGAGATGGACCCGGCAGGCGACGATCTGACCGCGATCGCGGCGGCGCCCAGCGCGCCGCAGGTCATCTATGCGGGCGCCTACGACGGAACGATTAGCGTCACGACGAATGCGAATACCGCGGGCGAGACTCCGACATGGACTCAGGCCGCATTGCAATGTAACGGCTGCCCCTTATTCAAGGGCTGGCCGATCTCGGCGCTGGCAGTGAGCCCGACCGATGCTAAAACGTTGTACTGGGGGCTGGGGGTTGTGGGCGCAAGTACGGCCGGGGTATTCAAGAGCGCCGACGGCGGCAAAACGGCGACCAATATCGCCGGGAATCTACCCTCCACGCCCATCAACGCCATATTGGTTGACCCGGCGAATTCCGGCCGCATCTTCCTGGCCACGGACGTGGGTGTCTTTGCCGCCGGCGACGGCGGGGTGGCGTCAGAGCGCTGGGTGCGGGTGGGCGACAACCTGCCGGCAGCGGCGGTGCTGAGCCTCAGCCTGACCAATGCGGGCGGGACCGAGACGCTGGTGGCGGGAACGCACGGCCGGGGCGCCTGGAGCATTCCGGCGGTGGCGCCGCCCGATTTCGGGATGACGGTCAGCCCAACATCGTTGTCTCTGGACGCGGGGACGGCCGTGGCCCTCAACGTAACCACGACGGCGCTGGGCGGCGACTCGACGGTAAGCTTCTCCTGTTCGGACTTCGAATGCACAGTGACGCCGTCCAGCGCCGCTGCCGGCCAAGCGGCCGCGGTGAGCGATCCGACCGACAATCGGTTTCAGGATTACACGTTTACCATTACCGGCGACAACGGCTTTACCAGTCACAGCCTGCAGGTGCCGGTGACCGTTCATAATTTCGAGTTTGGTTTTGGCAGCAGCGGCTCGGCGCCCCAGCCACCGGCCGCGGATGTGCAAGTTGGCCAGAGCGTGAACCAAACACTGGCGCTCATCCCGGTTCCGCGCGCCTTCGACGCTTCGATTACGTTATCGTGCCCGAATGCGCCTACCGGAGTGACGTGTACCTTCACGCCTAATACGGCAGCGCCGTTGAGTGCGGCGCAGACCGTGCAATTGGTGGTGCAAGTGGGCGCGAATGCGCCGGACGGACTTCTCAAACTCGACCTGCGGGCGACGGGCGGTGCGACCCAGCGGGATTTGGAGCTGGATCTAAACCTGGCGCCGTTTGGCTTGACGGCCACCCCGGCGACAGCGACGGTGGTCGCCGGCACACCGGCCAACTTTCAGGTCCGTGTCGCCAGCCAGACGGCATATGCCGGCGCGGTGACTTTCCGCTGTGCCCAACCCGGGGCCACGCCGAGTTGCACGTTCCAGCCTGCCTCAGTGACGCCGGGACAGGCCGCTACGGTCTTGATCGCCGACTACGGATCCGGCTTCTTTGGTCCGATAACCATTACGGGCAGTTCGTCCGGGGCAACGTCGCATGCCGTGGTGAACATCGTGACCAGCGATTTTTCGTTGAATCGAACCCCCTTCAGTCCAACCGCGATCGTAGGTTCGGATGCCGTCTCGCTGACGGTCCAGACCTTCGCTGTGAACGGCTTCGACCAGGCAGTAGCGTTGTCGTGCGCGGGCACGCCGGGCTTGAGCTGCAGTTTTGCGCCCAACCCAGTGGCGGTGGGTCAGAACAGCACGCTCACCGTCGCCGGTCTGGCGGGACAAGCGCCGTCCGACCAAATTGCCGTCAACGTGGTGGGGAGCAGTGACGGAGTGCAGCACACCTTGACGATACCAGTGAGCAACCAGGGCGATTTTACGCTCAGCGCCGGAAGCGAAACTCCGGCGCTGCCAGGAGGAACGCCCAAAGTGGACGTACGCGTGAACCCGCTGCACAACTACCAAGGGCCGATCACGCTGGCGTGCGGCGGCGGATTGACCTGCCAATTCGACTCCGCCACGCTGCCGACCAGCAACGGGTCTTGGGACACGGAGGCCGCGGTGGCCAGTCTGACCGGGCCGGCGCAAGTCGAACTGGAGGGGACGGCGAGCATGGACGGGGCGACGCTGACCCGCACAGTGACCGCTCCGGTGAGTTTTGCGGACTTCAGCTTCAGCATGAACCCGGGGAGCGTGACTGTTCCGGCGAGCGGCGGCACGGCGACCGCCACCGCCAGCTTTACGGTGACGAGCGGATACTTTGGTTCGGTGACCTTGACGTGCTCGGGCCTGCCGCCGAGCGCCACGTGCAGCGCGCCAACGCCGGCGACGATGTCTTACAGCCCCGGTGCGACGATCACGATTACCGAAGCAAGGGCCGGCAGCGGTTTGACGCCGTTCGGGAGGAAGGAGCCGCTGCTGGGCGGGGGCATGCTGCTGCTGGCGGGGCTGGCGGCCTTCGCCAGCCGGCGGTGTCGGCCGCGCCTGGCCGCAGTGGCGCTGTTGGCGCTGGCGTGCGTGGCCTGCGGAGGCGGGGGCGGAGGCGCGATTTCTTCGGGTGGGAACGGAGGCGGGAGCGGTGGCGGAAGCGGAGGCGGAAGCGCGCCCAACTCCACTACCTATCCGATCACGATCACCGCCACCGACGCGACACCCGGGGTGGCGCAGCCTTACAGCCGGACGGCGACACTGAATCTGATCCTGACCAATTGAGGGAGCGGCGCGGCGGCCGCGGCGTGGCTTGACAGCTTGCTGCCCAATATGTATGATCCATACATATGGAACTGAAAGGTACAGCGGAGGTGGCGGTGCTGTCGCTGCTGGAGGCGCGGGCGCGGCACGGTTATGAGCTGGCGCAACTGATGGAGGAGCGCTCGGGGGGCGCGCTGGACCTGCACGCGGCGTCGCTGTATCCATTGCTCTACCGGCTGGAGCGGCGCGGGCTGGTGGAGGGGCGGTGGGTGGAACGGGTGGGCGAGAGACGGCGGCGCTACTACAAGCTGACCGCGGCCGGGCGCAAGGCTTTGGCGCAGCAGCGGCAGAGCTGGCGGGCGTTCCTGGCGGGGATGCGGGCGGTGGTGCTGCCGCACGAGGGGTAAAGCCATGAGCGACTACTGGCTGGAGTACGTTCATTGCCATCTGCCGCGGCTAGGTCTGGCACCAGAGCGGGAGCAGGAAATCGCCGTCGAGCTGGCGCAGCAGTTGGAGCAGGTGGAACGCGAAGCCGCCACCCGAGGCGCAAATGCGGCGGTCGCGCGGCAAAGGGCAGAGGAGCATTTTCCCGACTGGGCGGCGCTGGCGCGGGCGATTGTGGCCGCCGAAGCACCGCTGGCGGCGCGGCTGCCGTGGCGGCTGCGGCTTGCGTTGGCGGCGGCGGCCGCGGGCAGCGAGCTGCGGCTGGCGCTGCGCGGACTGCGGCGGGCGCGCGGCTTCGCCGTGGTGGGGGTCTTGACGCTGGCTCTGGGCATCGGGGCCTGCGCGGCGGTCTTCAGCCTGGTCAACGCGGTGGTGCTGCAGCCGCTGCCTTACCGGCAGCCGCAACAGCTGATGGCGATGCTCGAGACCAGCCGGCAGTTTCCGGTCATGTCGGTGTCGTGGCCCGACTACCTTGACTGGCAGCGCGACAACCGCAGCTTCCAGCAACTGGCGGCGTTTCGCGGCTCGGACATGGTGTTGACCGGGCATGGTCCGGCGGCGATGGTGATCGGCGCGCGGGTGACGGCCAATTACTTTCCGATGTTGGGGGTGGCGCCGGAGCGGGGGCGCACTTTCCTGCCGAGCGAGGACCGGGCGGGCGGACCAGCGGTGGTGGTGCTGTCGGATAAGTTCTGGCGCAGCCGGCTGGGCGGCGACCCGAGTTGGCGGGGACGAACGCTCGACCTGGACGGCGAGGCGCGCACGGTGGTGGGGGTGATGCCGGCGGGGTTTCCGGGCGGCGCAGCGCTGGACAGCCAGGCCGAGTTCTGGACGCCACTGAGAGCCTTCGTGGGGGAGCAGCCGAGCCTGCAGAACCGGGGCCGCCATGCCGGCATCGTGGTTCTGGGGCGGCTGCGTCCGGGGGTAAGCGCGAGCGCGGCGCAGACGGACATGGCGCGGGTGTCGGGCGCGCTGGCGGCGGCGTATCCGGCGACCAACGCGGACAGCCGGGTGCGGATGCAGGGCTATCTGGACCTGCTGGTGGGGGACAGCAGCGGGGCGTTGTGGCTGCTGTTGGCGGCGGTGGGGTTGGTGCTGCTCATCGCCTGCGCCAACGTGGCCAACCTGCTCCTGGCGCGGGCGCTGAGCACACAGCGGGAACGCGCCGTGCGGGCGGCGCTGGGCGCGACGCGCGGCCGGTTGTGGCTGCAAGCGCTGGCCGAGGGGGTTTGCCTGGGCGGGTTGGGCGGTATGGCGGGGTTGGGGTTGGCGGAACTGCTTTTGCGACTGGCGCCGGTGCTGGCGCCGGCGACGCTTCCCCGCGCCGGCCAACTGGGGTTGGACGCGCGCGTGGTGGGGTTCACGGTGGCGCTGGCGGTGCTGTGCAGCCTGTTGTGTGCCCTGGCGCCGGCGCTGCGGCTGGGCGCGGTGGGGATAGCCGCGTGCTTGAAGGATGGGGGCGACAGTCCGGCTCCCGGCGGCATACGCATGCGGCAGGCGCTGGTCGCGATCGAGATGGCGCTGGCGGTGGTGTTGTTGGCGGGGGCGGGGCTGATGGTCCGGAGCCTGGCGCGGTTGCAGGGCATCCAGCCCGGCTTCCACGCCCAGGGAGTGCTGACCTTCATCATCGGCTTGCCGGATTCGCAGTATCCGACGCGCGAGCGGCAACTGGCATTCTTTCGGCGGGCGGAGGAGAAGCTGCACCAGCTTCCGGGGGTGGCGGCGGTGGGCGGCGTTTTTCCGCTGCCGCTTTCCGGAAACGACTGGGAGGCGCCATACACGGTCGTCGGGGCTCCGCCTCCCGCGCCCGGGCAGGAACCTTCGGCGGATATCGCCACCGTTCGCGGCGACTACTTTGCGGCCATGGGAATCCCGTTGGAAGCGGGACGGCGGCTGGGGATGGACGATACCGGCAGCGCGCCCCCGGTGGCGGTGGTGGATATCGTGTTTGCGCAGCAGGCGTTTGGCGGAGCGACCCCGGCAAGCGTGATTGGGCGGCAAGTCAAGCTTGACGGCGTCAACCGCACCGTGGTGGGCGTGGTGGCCCACGTCCAAGACCGCAGTTTGGCCGGGGCGCCGCGGCCGGAACTGTACCTGCCGCAGGAGCAGTCGAAGCTGAACGTGGCGGCGTTGTCCTTCGTGATGCAGGCGGCAGCGGGCAACCCTCTCCTCCTGGCGGCGCCAGCAGAGGCGGGGATTGCCGCAGTGGACGCCGGACAGCCGGTGACCGACTTGTTCAGCATGGAGCAACTGCGGGCCCGGGGCCTCAGCGACCGGCGGCGCATGCTCGGTCTGTTGGGCGTCCTGGCGTTGCTCGCATTGGTTCTAGCCGGAGTCGGAATCTATGGCGTGATGGCCTTCCTGGTGGTACAGCGAACCCGGGAGATCGGGGTGCGGATGGCATTGGGCGCAAGCCGCGGACGGGTGTTGGGGCTGGTGATGGGTCAGGGGCTGCGCCTGGCCGCGATCGGTGCGGCGATCGGGGTGCTGCTGGCGACGCGGCTGGACCGGCTGCTGGGGGCCTATTTGTTTGGCACGGCGCCCAGCGATCCGCTCACGCTGGCGGCGGTGCCCGCGCTGCTGCTGGGAATCGCGGCGGTGGGATGCGGTGTGCCGGCGCGGCGGGCCACCCGGGTGGATCCGCTCGCCGCCTTGCGCGCGGAGTAGGCTAGTGTCGTGCGTCACACAAAATGAAGTTTCATTTCGGGCGAAAGCGTGCGACTTTTCTTGGGGAAAAGTCGCATACGGGGCATTGGCATAATGCCTGCTATTTGTGACGCACTACACTAGGACTTACCGGGAACGATTTTCTCCAGCTTTACGGTCGAGGTGGAGTTGATGGCGATTTCCGATGTATGGGCATCCGGGCTGGGACCCACATAGCGGATCTGCATGTGGTTATGGGTGGTGGCGTTGGTCTGTTCCAAAACCGCATCCGGTACGCGGTACTGCACGGTGGCATCGGTATCGTAGCTGACGGTTGGTTCCGCGACCAGGCCTTGCGCCGCCATTTGATCGGAACCAGGCAGGGAACCTGGCGGCAAGGGACTGCTGCCAAAGGAGTGGACCTGTAACGTCGCGGTACGGGCATCGAGGGCTTTGAGGGTGCACTCCAGCGTAAGCGCGAGGGAGAAATTGACCTGGGGAATGGGTTCGCTCCGCTGCCGCGTCCACTGGTTGCCCACCGAGGCCGGGCCGCTCGGCAACTCGTCGGTTCGCGCCAGTTCTTCCAGCATCTCGACCGGCTGGTCGTAGTCAGCACCGGCGGCGCGCGATACCAGCGTCAGCGCCCCGGTCGTACTGCGCACGTGAACCGGCGCCATGCTCACCGCTTTTTTGTCGGTGTCGGCGACCTGCGCCGACAAGGCGGCTTGGCTGGCGGCGTCGGCCTTGACCACGGTATGAAAGCGGGTGAAACGCAGCTCGGCCTCGAAGTTGCCGAGGCTCGCGCCCGGGAGAATGTGCATGTCCACCTCGGCGTCGGTGTCGAGCGTGGATTGCGGCCCGATATCGGCGTGGATGGTGACGGCATAGAACAAGTGCGAATCGGGCTGATAGTTGGGCACCAGCGAGACGCGGGCGGGGGACTGTGCCCCAAGGCTCCCCGCCGCGATGGCCGCCACCGCCGCCGCCCGCCGTATAATCCTCATATTCATGCGAATACCGCGCGTCATCCCTAGCCTCATGCGACATCATACCTTGCTGGCCGTGTGCCTGGTGTTGGGCGGGACCGCGATCGCGGCGGCGGCGGCGCCGTCCTGGCCGGCGATCTTCCTGCGTACGCCGCCGGCGCCGACGCGCTCCGCGGAGGCGGCGCGGGCGGAACTGGCGTCCCGCCGGGCAGCGGTGCTGCGCGCCATGGGGCCGCATGACGTGATGGTCCTGTACGCGGCCCAGCCCCGTGTCTTCAGTTACGACGTGGACTACGACTACCGCCAGGAAAACGATTTCTGGTACCTGACGGAGATCAACCAGGCGGGAGGAATCCTGGTGTTGGCGCCATCGGCCTCGCCGCAAGCGCAGATCTACATGATCAAGCCCAACCCGGCCCAGGAGAGCTGGACCGGCCACGAGCTTTCACCGGCGGAGGTCACCGCAACCAGCGGCATCGAGAGCGTCCATGATGTTGCGGACTTTGGCGCGGTGACCGACCACGTGCCGACCGGGGACCGGTTGCTGCTGTTGCGCGGCGACCGGCGGTGGTACCCGCAGGAGATGGCGCTGCGCGACGAGTTGGCGCGCACCCACCCCGAGCTGGCGCTGGGCGACGCCGCGCCGATTTTCGCGCCGCTGCGTGCCATCAAATCGCCGTGGGAAATCTCGCTGATGCAGCACGCGGTGGACATCAGCGCCGAAGGGCACGCGCGCGCGATGGCGCTGACCGCGCCCGGGGTGTGGGAGTACCAAATCCGCGCGGAGCTGGACGCGGTCTACGGGGTGCGGCATGCGGACAGTTGGGGGTATCCCGAGATCGTGGCGAGCGGCACCAACCCCACGACACTGCACTACGAAAGCGATCAGGAGCAGATCCCGGCGCAGGGGTTGATGCTGATTGACGCCGCGGCCGAGTACGGCCACATTTCGGCCGACATCACGCGGACGTATCCCATCAGCGGCAAGTTCAACCCGCAGCAGGCGGCCGTTTACAACCTGGTCTACGACGCGCAACAGGCCATGATTGCCAGCGTGAAGCCGGGCAGTCCGGCGTTTGGGCCGATTGGCGACCAGGTGTTGATCACGGGATTGGAAAAGCTTGGGTTGATCACGACGGCCAAGGGAGCGCCGACGCCGCAACAGCAACTGCGCATCTGGTACTTCCACGGTCCCAGCCACGCCATGGGGTTGGACGTACACGATGTGGGCGGGATAGAGCGGCGGCCCGGGGTTATCTTTTCGATGGAGCCGGGGCTGTACTTCCGCGCCGCGACGTTTGAGGAAGACCTCCCGGACCGGGATGCGGCGGCGTGGCAGGTGTTTCGCGACAAGGTGCGGCCGGTCTTCCAGAAGTACAAGGGGATCGGGGTGCGCATCGAGGACGACATTTTGGTGACCGAGGACGGGCACCGGGTGCTGTCGGCGGTGGTGCCGAGCAAGATGGCGGAGGTGGAGGCGCGGTACGCGGCGCTCCATGCGTATGTACAGCAACACGGCGGGGCGCCGCCGCTACTACCATGAGAAACATCTTAGTGACGGGAGCATCGGGCGGCCTGGGCGCGGCCGTGGTGGCGGCGCTCGAGCAACAGGGCGAGCGGGTGGTGGGAGCATCGCACCCGGAGTACGATCTGACGCAGCCGGCGGAAGCGGCGCGGGCGGTAGCGGCGGTGGGCGGGAGGCTGCACGGGTTGGTGCACCTGATGGGTGGTTTCGCCGGAGGGAAGCCGGTGGCCGAAACCGACGACGCCACCTGGCGCCGGATGATGACCATGAACCTGGATGCGGCGTTCTACGTGGCGCGGGCGGCGGTGCCGGCGCTGACCCGGCAGCCGGGCGGGCGGATTGTCATGATCGGTTCGCGCACGGCGGTGGCGCCGGTAGCGGGCCTGGCCGCTTACAACGCGTCCAAAGCCGGCTTGGTTGCGCTGGTACAGACGGTGGCGCAAGAAGTGGCTCCGGCTCGGGCCACCGCCAACATCATCCTGCCCAGCGTCATCGATACCCCCGCCAACCGGGCCGCCATGCCCCAAGCCGACCCGGGCAAATGGGTCAGCCCGCAAAGCATCGCAGCGTTGATAGAATGGTTGCTCAGTCCGCAGGCGGGAGACGTGAACGGAGCGGTGATCCCCATCTACGGACAGGCGTAGATGCCATGCCGGGCTCCCTGCCGCTAATTCGCAATATTTCCGATACCGCGCTTTGGGTGGCGTATTATCGGGCGCTGGAGAGCGAGCGCCCCGATGGCCTGTTCCGCGATCCGTACGCGCGGCAACTGGCGGGGGAGCGGGGCGCAGCCATCGCCGCTTCGCAGCCGTTTCTGGACCAAAACGCCTGGTCGCTGCTGGCGCGGACCTATCTCTTCGATCAATTCATTCACCAGGAGGTGGCGCTGGGGGCCGACCTGGTGGTGAATCTGGCGGCCGGGCTGGATGCCCGCCCCTACCGTATGTCGCTACCCGCCACGCTGCATTGGATCGAGGTGGATCTGCCCGCCATCCTGGATTACAAGGAAGAGGTTCTGAGCACGGAGAAGCCAGGCTGCATGCTGGAGCGGGTGCGGCTGGATTTGACCGACGGCGCCGCGCGCCGGAGCTGGTTGGAGCAGTTGGGGGCGGGCAAGCGGCGGGCCTTGGTATTGTCCGAGGGGCTGATCATTTATCTTTACGAGCAGCAGGTGGTGGAGTTAGCCCGGGAGTTGGCGGCGGCGGGATTGCAACGCTGGGTGACGGATTTGGCCTCGCCCGGACTGCTGCGGCTGATGGTGAAGCACATGGGGGCGGGGGTGGATGCGGCCAACGCCATGTTCCGCTTCGCGCCCGAGGAAGGGCCGGATTTCTTCCTGCCGCACGGCTGGAAGCTGGCCGACATGCGTTCCCCGCTCAAGACAGCGGCCCGGTTCCGGCGGCTGCCCAACTGGGGGTTGCGCTTCGCCGCGCTGCTGCCCGACTCGCGCGGGCGGGCGCCGCGGCGGCCCTGGTCGGGAATCTGCGAGTTCGCGCCGGCGGGGCCAGTGACTCCTTAAAATCTGAGGAATTGGCGGGAGAGGTGTTTATGCCGCCGGAAATGCTTTTGGCCTGCTCGCCTACGAGTTGCTCACCGGGCGGACCGTGTTTGGTGGCGCGATCCCGCTGGCGGGATAGTGGCAGCGGTGGGGGGCGCGGTTGTCGCCGCCGCGTCCCCATGGAACGCCGTGGAGCGGGCGGCTGTCCCCATTTTCGGGGGATTGCCGCTACAACCCATAGGCGCTGCGCAACGCCCGTGCGCAGCGCGCGGCGGCCGCCTGAGCCGTGGCTCTCCCGCGCCAGGTGGCCGGCCGCTCACACGCGCCAGGCGACGCAGCTCGTCGTAGACGAGCGGAACCAATTGGCCGTGCGCCTCGGACTCCCCGGCCTTGGCC
>DATNAC010000083.1:0-19111 GCA_035573035.1 Terriglobales bacterium | reverse complement strand
ATTAATAACGACCCGTAGCAGCCCGTGGTGCAATGAATTTTGACCTCCGGTCCAGTACACGAGATCCGCTCTGGGCGCGGGTCTCGCACGTCTCCGCCACCGGCCTGAGGCGTTGCACCACGGGCTGGTAGGGGTGACACGCCCCGGGGATTGCAGTAGAGTGACTGGGTTGGAGACTACACATATGCGCCCCACCCTCGGCGTCCTTCTTGCCGCGCTTATGTCCCTACTGGCCTGCTCTCATGCGGCGCCGGTTGCCGCCGCCAATCCCGATGCCGCCCGCCTCGCCGGTGCCTACCGCAAGCCGCCGCGGAATAACTGGGTTTTCGTGCACCTGCACGGTTCCCCGGCCCAGATCGGCTACCAGAACGGCTACCTGCTCGAGCCCGAAATCGTTGACTTACAGCGGGTGGACGCGCTCGAGGAAGAGCACAACGATCATAAGAACTGGAACTGGCTGCGCGACCAGGCCCGCGGCGTGATGTGGCCCCACATCGAGGCGCAGTACCAGCAGGAGTTGCAAGGCATCGCCGACGGCGTCGACGCGCACGGCGGCCATCTCGACGTGTGGGACGTGGTTGCCATGAACGCCATGCTGGAGTGGAGCTACTACATCGAGCAGTGGGATAAACAGCATCCTTCCGCCCAGAACGCCGCCTTGCGCCTGCCGGCGGCCGGCGATCATTGCAGCGCCATGGTGGCCACCGGCGCCTGGACGCGGGACGGCAAGATCGTAATCTCGCACAACGACTGGACTTCGTACCTCGACGGCGCGCGTTGGAACATCATCTACGACATCGTGCCCGACCAAGGGGAGCGCTTTCTCATGGACGGCCTGCCGGGCGTGATCCATAGTGCCGACGACTTCGGCGTCAACGCCGCCGGCATCATGATCACCGAGACCACCATCGACAACTTCCACGGTTACGACTTCAACGGCATCCCCGAGTTCGTGCGCGCCCGCAAGGCCATGCAGTACGCCACCTCGATTGACGGCTACGCCCGCATCATGGAGCAGGGAAACAACGGCGGCTACGCCAACGACTGGTTGGTGGCCGACCGCAAGACCAACGAGATCGCCAGCCTGGAACTCGGACTCAAAAACGTGACGTTGCAG
The DNA here is from genome assembly GCA_035573035.1 of Terriglobales bacterium. Taxonomy (GTDB): domain Bacteria; phylum Acidobacteriota; class Terriglobia; order Terriglobales; family SCQP01; genus SCQP01. The sequence goes on along the minus strand of DATNAC010000083.1, from coordinate 17,994 downwards.
CGCAGCAAGAGCGGGTTCTTCGTCAGCTCCAATTTCCCCATCAACCCCAAACTGACGCGCGAGGAGACCACCTTCAACCCGCATGACGCCGGCTCCAGCGCCAACGCGCGCCACACCCGCTGGCTCCAGCTCATGCGGCAGTACAAGGGGAAGATCGACGTCGCGGCGGCGCAAAAGTTCGAGGCCGATCACTACGATGCGTTCCTGCACCGCACCCAACCCAGTGAGCGCACTCTGTGCGGCCACGAGGACCTCTCGCCGCGCGGCCACACCCCTTACATTGATTCGGGCGCGGTACAGAATAAAGCGATGGACTCCACCATGGCCGCGAACTTGTCGTTCACCGCGGCCTCGGGTCATGCTTGCGGCATGAACTTCGACTCGGCCGCCTGGCTCAAGGCCCACCCCGAGTTCGGTTGGCAGAAACCGGTACTGCGCGATCTGGATGCGTTTCCCTGGACGACGTTTACCGCCGCGCGCTGATCCCCGCGCCGCCTTCCAGGCTGCGTCGGATGGCGGAGTTGATGGCGGAGTAGGCCTCGGTGGCGTGATGCTGGAACCACTTCACCACCTGCCGTCCCTGCGGGTCGTCGCAGCGATGAATCGCGTGATCCTCGGGATGCACGGTCGAGTCCACCACCACCAGCACGTCGCCGGCGCGTAGTGTGGGGGCGTTGTCCACCACTTGGCGCACCGCCACGTTAAATACAAAGGCGCGCGCCGCCGGGCCCGCCCCGGCAATGGCACTATGGCAGTAGGGGCAGTGAAACTTTTCCGGACGAGGTTGGGTGGCGGGCTCCATGGACTGCAACCATCCTACCAAACAGTCGGGCGGGCGCGTAGATACAAGTCGCGCGCACAGAGCAGCAGGCTCGCTCCGGTTCGCTCGCTGGGCTGTCGCCGGAAGGCGCCCAGCGCCACGCCGAGTTCACGCGGTATGACCGGGGCGGCAAGAGCGGCGGCAAGCACATACCGATCAAAACCGCTCGCGGGCGCCTGCACGAAAACCTCACGGCGATCTCCGCAAAGCGCAGCGCCGGCATGGGGCATCTGGGGCCCCCGTGCCGGTGCGAGCACACGCCGAAGGCGTGAAGAAGTGCCGGGCGCGTGGCGTTCCGCGCTGGGGCCCGCGCCCAATCTAATGGTAGATGGTGACTTGCGAGCTGGGCGGCTTGAGCTTGACATGAACGGCCTCGTCGGCTTTCTTCATGATGAAGGCTTGGCCGTAGGTCTGGAACCCGTGCGCGATCACTTGTACCAGCACCACGCCCGGTTCAAACCCCTGCACTTGGGCCGACCCCTTCTCATCGGTGTGGAGCTCCACGTCGAAGGGGTGTTTGGGCATCCGGCCGCTATCAACCGCGTCCTGCTTCAGCACCACGCCGGCGCCCGGCACCGGCACGCCCTTGGGATCGAGCACCGTGACCGTGACGCGGATGGTGATGGGCGAGGGCTTCTTGTTGTGCTGGGCCCAAGCGCCCAAGGCGCCCAGACCGCATAGCCACAATACCAGCACCCCGACCCGCCACCGCATCGCTTGCATGCCCCCAGCATAGCGCAGGGTGAGGCATTGAGGCGAGAGTCGTATCGAATCGCACCCCGGCCTCGGCCACCCGGGCCAGGACCGCTGTATGCAGCGCCGGGTGGCCGCCCAGGCACTCGCTGACCGCGATCCCCACTTCGGGCCAGCGCGCTCGCGCCGCCGCCACCAGTTCGGGAAGATCGCGGGTGACGTGCAAACCCGCCGCCAGGAAATACGGCACCACCACCAGCCGGGGAACACCGGCCGCCGCCGCCGCGGCCACCGCCTGCTCCAAAACGGGCTGCGCCGGCGGCAGATAAGCAACCCGGTAAAACTGACCGGGTAGCGCCACTTGCCGCGCCAGTTCCTCCACCTGTTGTTGCCATCCCGGCAGCGGCGATCCGTGCGCCAGCAGCACGAGCCCGGGAGGCGGCACAGCGGCGGCCACCGGGAGCACCCGCCCCAGACGCCGGCGCCAGGCCACGACCTCGCCCACAATGATCAGCGCCGGCGGCTGCATCGCCGCCCGGCGCACGTTGGCGGCGATGCGGGCAAGCGAGCCGGTGCGCACGCGCTGGCCCGGCAGAGTCGCCCGCTCCACCACCGCCACCGCGGTGGACTCCGCCCATCCCTGCGCCAGCAGGGCGGCAACAATATCTTCCAGCCGTTCCAGCCCCATGTAGATGACCAGCGTATCGCCGCTCCGCGGCCCCACCGCCGCCACACCGGCGTGCCCGGTTACGTACCGTACCCCCGGCGCCACACCGCGCAGGGTTAACGGGATACCTGTTGCCGCCGCGGCGCCCTGGGCGGCGCTCACCCCGGGCACGATCTCGTAGCCAATACCGGCCCGCTCCAGCGCTTCGATCTCCTCGCCGGCGCGGGCAAACGTCATGGGATCGCCGCCTTTGAGCCGCACCACGCGCAACCCGCGCCGCGCCCGCTCGATCATCCAGGCGGCGATCTCTTGCTGCGGCACCGAGTGCTGGTGGGAACGCTTGCCCACGCTGCAGCGCTCCGCCGCGGCCGGAACCAGAGCGAGCAGCGCCGGGTTGGCGAGCGCGTCGTAAAGGACCGCATCCGCCGACTCCAGCAGGCGCTTGCCTTTCCAGGTAATCAGTTCCGGATCGCCCGGTCCGGCCCCCACCAGATGGACGATCATGCCGGCACGCTCTCCCGGGTGCGCACCTGCACCAACTCCTCGCTGGCCGCCGGCAACTGGCCCAGCACCGCCTCCAGCGCCGGGTTTCCCACGCGCAGGACGAAGTCGCGGAAGAGTTCCTCCCCCACGCGCCGTCGCAGGTAGCAGCGGAACAGCGCCTCCAACCGCTCCGGCAGCTCCGATGCGCGCACCCGCCCCAGCGTCTTGCGGGCCAGGGTCGCGCCCGCGCCCAAGCCGCCCCCGAGATACACGTCGAAGCCGTCCACGCTGCCTTCCGGCGTCTTGACGCGCATGCCTTGCAGCCCGACGTCGGCGATCCAGTGCTGCCCGCAGGAATTGGGGCAGCCGTTTAGGTTGACCCGCAACGGCACGGGAAAGCCGGGAAGGCGGCGCTCCAATTCCTCGACCAGATCCGCGGCGAAGGCCTTGGTCTCGGTCACCGCCAGCTTGCAAAACTCCTTGCCGGTGCAGCTCATTACACCGCGCCGGAAGGCGCTGGCATCGAGCGGCAGGCCGACCTGCCGCAGCCGGGCGGCGAGGGCGGGCACGTTCGCCGCCGGGATATGCGGAATCACCAGGCTCTGCATGGCGGTGGCCCGGATCTCGCCGCCGGCCAATTCCGCCGCCGCCGCGGCCACCTCATCCAACTGATCGGCGTTCACCCGGCCGCGCAAAACGCTCATGCCGGCATAGAACAAGTCCGGCTGGCGCTGGGCATGCACCCCGGCGTGGTCGCGGAATTCGGGTGCGGGCGGTACGTCGGGCGCGGCATCAGGCAGAGAAAAGCCCAGTCGCTCCTCAATCTCCAGGCGGAACCGTTCCTCGGTCCAGCCGTGCTTCAGGAACAGGAATTTGAGCCGCGCTTGCGCCCGGTTCTGCCGCAGTTCGTCGCGGTCGCGGAACAGCCCCGCCACCGCCGCCGCCACCGCGGGCACATGCCGCCGGTGCACCCGCACCGGCAGCGCTTTGGCCAACATGGGGGTGGTGGATAACCCGCCGCCGACGCGCAGGCCATACCACTCTTCCCGGTCGCCGAACGCACCGGGCGGATGGGCGGTGAAGGCGGCGTCGTTGATCTCCGGGTTCGGGCACCAGTGCGCGCACCCGCTCACGCACACCTTGAATTTGCGCGGCAGGTTATAGAAGTCGCCGCCCGTCAGCAGCCCGCGGTTGACCGCCAGCGTCAGCGCGCTGGCGTCGGCGTACTCGGTGGGGTCCACGCCCGCCAGCGGGCAGCCGGTCAGGTTGCGCGGATCGTCGCCGCAGGCCGACTGGGTGGTCAGCCCTACGTCCGCCAGTTCCTGCATCACGGTGGGCAGGTTCTCCGTCTCCAGCCAGTGCAACTGGATGTTCTGACGCACGGTGACGTCGGCCAGACCGCGCCCGAAACGGCGCGCGAGCGAGGCGATGCGCGCCAGTTGCGGCGAGGTGAGCAGGCCGTTGGGAATGCGCACGCGCAGCATAAAATACGGCGCGGCTCCGCCAAAGGCGCCGGCGCCGTCGCCCTGGGTGTAGAGTCCCCACCAGCGCAGGCGCGTGCCCAAGTCCTCGGGCGCGATGGCGCCCAAGCCTCCCCGCATGGCCTCCCACAGCCGCGGCAGCTCGTCCCAGGGGTTCTGCTCGCGCTTGAGGCGCTCGTGTTTTTGAACTTTGGTTTCCATGGTGGTTTGACCGAATGCACACGGACGGACAGGCATACGCCGGCTCCGGGGCGTAGGCGCCGCTCGCTGCGATGGATTCTGTTGGAAATGCTTAGAAGCTCTGCCAGCAGGTCCGCTCACACCGAGTCGGCCAAGTACACATACAGCCGCAAGCCGCGGCGGTCGTTGCGACCACCGGGGACATGCCACAACAGCGGCTGGACATGAGTTGGGCGTGAGACATCACTGCTAGAGGCAGCATAGCATGCCGCCCGCCGGGAGGAAATTCAGAGCGGGCCCGGGGATGCAATTTTCCAGTAATCCATCCTGCCCTGGGCGACATCCAATCAGTGATTGCGCCAATTGTAGTGCCGCCTGGAACCGGATGCCGCCCACGGGTGCAACGGTTTACTGGCTGCATCCTGGTCCATGCCCGGCTTCACCACAAGAACTCGCAATGCCCACCCGGAAAGCGCCTCGTCCCGCCACTTCCCGCATTCCTCCCAGCCTGCGGAAGACCGCCACCGGTATTCAAGGTTTGGATGAAATTCTCGGCGGTGGTCTGCCTGCGGGCCGGCCGACCTTGTTCTGCGGCGGCCCCGGGTGTGGCAAAAGCCTCTTCGCCATGGAGTTCCTGGTGTGGGGCGCGTTGGATCAGGGCGAGCCCGGCGTCTTCGTCACCTTCGAGGAGACGGCCGCCGACCTGGAGAAAAACTTCGCCTCCCTCGGCTTTGACCTGCCGCAATTGATCCGGCGCAAGCGCATCGTCATCGAACACATCAATGTGGACAGCAGCCAGATCGAGGAATCCGGCGAGTACGATCTCGAGGGGCTGTTCATCCGGCTCGAGATGGCCGTCGCCTCCATCGGCGCCCGCCGGATCGCGCTCGACACGCTGGAGTCGCTGTTCGCCGGGCTCTCCCATCATGCCGTGCTGCGCTCCGAGCTGCGCCGCCTGTTCGCTTGGCTCAAGCAGCGGGACCTGACCGCGGTCATTACCGGCGAACGTGGCGACTCCGGAGCTTTGACCCGCCAGGGGCTGGAGGAGTACGTCTCCGATTGTGTCATCGTCCTCGACCACCGCGTCGCCGGCCAGGTCTCCACCCGGCGGCTGCGGGTGCTCAAGTACCGGGGCTCGGCCCACGGCAATAACGAGTACCCCTTCCTCATCCGGTCCCACGGCATCTCGGTCTATCCCCTCACGTCGCTCAGCCTGAACCACGCGGTCTCGCGGCAGCACGTCTCCAGCGGCATACCCGCCCTGGACGCGATGTTGGGCGGCAAGGGTTTTTACCGCGGCAGCAGCGTCCTGATCAGCGGCACCGCGGGCAGCGGCAAAACCACCCTCGCCGCCTCCTTCGCCGCCGCCGCCTGCGCGCGCGGCGAGCGCTGCCTGTATTTCGCCTTCGAGGAGGCGCCCAGCCAAATTGTGCGCAACATGGCCTCGGTGGGTTTGCATCTCGCGCGCTGGCAGCGGGAGGGACGGCTGCGGATCGTCAGCACCCGCCCCACCTACTTCGGCTTGGAAATGCATCTCGTGATCCTGTATGGCGAGATCGAGCGCTTTCGGCCGGCGGTGGTGGTGCTGGACCCGATCAGCAACCTCATCGCCGCCGGCACCCTCGAGGACGCCGGCAACATGCTGCTGCGCATGGTGGATTACCTGAAATCGCGCGGCGTGACCGCGCTCTTCACCAACCTCGCCCATACCCAGCAGGGCGTCTCGGAGGAAACCGAGATTGGCATCAGCTCGCTCATGGACGTCTGGCTGCTGAGCCGCGACGTCGAATCCGGCGGCGAACGCAACCGCGCCTTGTATGTGCTGAAGGCGCGCGGACTCGCCCACTCCAACCAGATCCGGGAGTTCCTCATCACCCGGCGCGGCATCGAATTGCGCGAGCCCTATTTGGGCGAGAGCGGCTGGTTGACCGGTTCGGCGCGCCGTCTGGAGGAGGCCCGTACCGCCGAAGCCCGCAGCGAAGCCCAAGAGCGCGCCGACGAGCTGCGGCAGGAGGCGCGCCGCACCGGCGACCGCCTGCGCGCCCGAATCGCGGCGCTTCAGGCCGAACTCGAACGGCGGCACGCCCAGGCCGCCCGCCTCGATCGGCGACGGAGCCAGCGCCAGGCGCGCGGCGAGCGCGGCCAGCTTGCCCTGGCCGCCAGCCGCGGAGGCCATCCAGAGAAACCATCCCTGCATCCCCGCGCTTGAGGCGCGCCCTTCCATGTCATCCCTAACCAAGGCCAAACCGAAGCCCAAGCCCGCGAAGCCGCAGTGGGATTTGCGGCTTTACGTGGCCGGCGAAACCTCGCGCTCCGCCGCCGCCATCGCCAACCTGCGCACCATCGTCGCCGAGCACCTGCCCGGCGTCTGCCGTCTCGAGGTGATTGATCTGCGCGTCAACCCCACCCTGGCGCGCGGCGACCAGATCGTCGCCGTCCCCACGCTGGTGCGCAAGATCCCGACGCCGCTCAAACGCATCATCGGCGACCTCTCCAACACCGAACGGGTACTCGTCGGACTCGATTACCGCGAGGCCGGGCGGCGGCCATGAGCCGGCCGCTGCGCAAACTCCGGCCGCCGCCGCCCGCCGCCCAGCCGCGTTACCTCCTGCGGCTCTTCATCGCCGGCCACTCTTACCGCTCCAAACAGGCGATCGCCAACCTCACCCGCATCTGCGAAGAGCACCTGCCCGGGCAGTACGAGCTGGCGGTGGTGGACCTGTACCAGCAACCCGAACTGGCCGGCGCCAGCCAGATCGTCGCCGTTCCGACGCTGGTCAAGCAACTGCCCGCGCCCGTGCGCCACATTCTGGGCGACTTGGCCGACAAGCAACGCGTCCTGCTCGGACTGGATATTTCCACCTCGGGGAAGCCATAGCCCGCCCGCGCCAGCCCGCCGTTCCCTCCGCCGCCAAGCTCGCGGCGACGCGCGCGCGGATCGCGGAGCTGGAGGAGACATTGGCGGCAATCCGCCAAGGCGAGGTGGACGCCTTGGTGGTGACGGCCGGTGGCCGGGAGCGCCTCTTCTCCCTCACCACGGCCGAAACCCCCTACCGGGTCCTGGTGGAGCAAATGCAGCAGGGCGCGGTCACGCTGCTGCCGGCGGGACGCGTCGCTTACGCCAATCGCCGCTTCGCCGAGCTGCTGGGACTGGAACTCGAGCAGGTGTTGGCGCAGCCGCTGCTGGACTGGGCTGACGGCGAGCCGGACCGGCGCCACCTGCGCAAGTTGATTGAAAACGGGCGGCGGGGGCGCTCCGCCAGCGCCGAATTGTACCTGCGCCATCGGAACGGAGTCCCCGTACCGGTGCTGGCTGCCGTAAGCCTGCTCACCCGGGACGACGGCGAGGGCGAGTTGTGCGTGGTCGTAACCGATCTCTCCGGGCAGAAGGAAGCGGCGGCGGTCGCCGCTTCGGAGCGGAAGCTGCGGCTCACCCACGCCATCAACGAGGCCGGAGCGGAGAGTGCGGCCGCCTTGGGCGATGCCATGGCGGCGGTTCTGGCGCGCGAGTTTCAGGCGTCCCGCTGTGTGCTCGCTGATTTTGCGCCGGGCAACCCGCGCTGGCGCGCACACGGCCGGCACCCCCCGTCCGGCGGGCGGGTTACGCCGCCGCCCGGCGCCATCATGCCCGAATTGCTGGCGGGGCATCCCCTCATCGCCGCCGAGGGCTCGCTGCTGTGCGTTTCCCAACCCTCCGGCACCGCCACCCGTCACGCTATCCTGCTCTACGCCAGCCCGAGCCGGCGCTGGGGACGCGCCGATGCGGCGCTGCTGGATTCCACCGCCGACCGCGTCTGGGCGGCCCTGCAGTCTGCCCAGTCGCGGGCGGAGTTGCGCCAAAGCGAGGAACGCTTCCGAAGGCTCGCCGACGCGATCCCGCAACTGGCGGTCACCGCTCGCCCCGACGGGACCCCGGAATGGTTCAACCGCCGCTGGTACGAGTTCACCGGCTTAACGCACGAACAATCCATTCGCGAGGGCTGGCAACAGGCGGTCGAACCCTCCCGCCGCGCCGCCATTCGCGAACGGTGGCAGCACTCGCTGGACACGGGCTCCGGCTTGGAGATCGAGGTGCCGTTGCGCGGCGCCGACGGCCGCTACCGCCTTTTCCTGGCGCGCGCCGTGGCCGTGATTGGCGCCGACGGACGCATCGCGCAGTGGATTGGCACCTGCACCGACATCACCGCCCGCCACGAGGACGCCGAGCAGCGCGCCCGCTTGCTCCAGGCCGAACGCGAGGCGCGCGCCGAGGCCGAGCGCGTCGGCCGCATGAAGGACGAGTTCGTCGCCACCCTCAGCCATGAACTCCGCACCCCGCTGCACGCCATTCTGGGCTGGTCCCATCTCCTCGCCAACAGTTCCGTTTCGGAGCAGGATTTGCGCCAGGGCCTGGCCACCATCGAACGCAACGCGCGCGTTCAGGTGCGGATGATCGAGGACTTGCTCGACCTGAGCCGCATGATCTCGGGCAAAATGCGCTTCGAGCTGCATCCCCTCGGTTTCCGCGCTCTGGTCGCCGGCGCACTGGAGACCCTGGCGCCCACCGCCCGGGCGAAACAGGTGGAAATCATGCAGCATCTCGCGGACGCGCCTGGCTGGGTGAGCGGCGATCCCGACCGGCTGCAACAGGTGGTCTGGAACCTCCTGTCGAACGCCATCAAGTTCACTCCGGCCGGCGGCCGGATTACTGTCCGCCTCGAGACGGTGGAGGGCGCGCTGCGGCTGACCGTCGCCGACACCGGCGTCGGGATCGAGCCCGCCTTCCTGCCGTATGTGTTCGACCGCTTCCGCCAGGCCGATCAGTCCAACACGCGCCGGGCGGGCGGCCTGGGACTGGGGCTGTCCATTGTGCACCACTTGGTCGAACGGCACGGCGGCACGGTCCGCGCCGAAAGTGCCGGCACCGGTCAGGGAGCCACCTTTATTCTTGAGTTGCCGGGTTGCGCCGCCCCCACCGGCCCGGCCACGGACAGGACGCCGGCCCGAAGCGCCGCTCCCGGCGAACTGTGCGGCGTAGCCGTTGTCTATGTGGACGATCACGCCGACGGCCGCGCGCTCGCTTCGCGTATTTTGGGCGGGCAAGGCGCGCTGGTACGCACCTGTGCCTCCGCCCAGGAAGCCCGCCAGCTTCTCGCCGACCACCTCCCGGATGTTCTGGTGGCCGACATCGGCATGCCCGACGAAGACGGCCTCTCCCTGATCCGCTCCATCCGTGCCTTCCCGCGCGACCGCGGTGGGCTCATGCCGGCCGCCGCGGTCACCGCCCTGGCCCGGCCCGAGGACCGGCGCCACATCCTCGACGCCGGCTTCCACGAGCACCTGCCCAAGCCCATCGAGCCCACCCAACTGGTCGCCGTGGTCGCCTCGCTGGCGCGCCGGCGCGCCTGAAAAACTACTCGCAGCTCAGCGACGTCATGGGCGGCTGCCCGCAGGCGCGCCGGACCGGCACATACGCCGCCAGCGCCACCGCCACCGCCAACAGCGCCGGGACGGAAATGAATGTCCACGCATCGCGCGCGGCCACGCCGAACAGTTGCGAACGCAGCAGCGGCGCGCCCGCGGCCGCCGCCGCCAGCCCGCATGCCCCGCCCGCGCCCGCCAGCCGCAGCGCCTCCCCCACAAACCGCCGGTTGAGTTGTCCGGGACGCGCTCCCACCGCCACCCGGATGCCAATCTCACGCCGCCGTTGCGACATGTCGTAGGACAACATCCCGTAGCAGCGCCACCAGCGTGAACCCAGGCGCCCGCCGCAGGCTGCGCAGCGCCTGCCGCAGATCGCGCGCCCACTGCTCCAGCCCGGCGAATCCGCGCGCCTCGCGGTGCCGCTCGCGTGCCTGTTCCACTCCCCCCAGCGCCAGCGCCGCCTGCCGCCGCGCCTCCCGCGGGCTCAGCCCGCGCGCCTCGAAATCAGCCCGCAGCAGCGCCAAGTGCGCCTCCAACTCGCGCGTCATTTCCGCCTCGGCGCGCCGCCGCCGCACCAACTGCGCCAGCCGCGCCCCCCAGCGCCGCACGTTAGGCCTCCTCCGCCAGCAGCGTCTCGATCAACCCCGCCGCCTGGCGCCAGCGCCTCGTCTCCGCCGCCAGCCGCTGCTCCCCTGCCCGGGTAAGCGCATAGTAGCGGGCTTCGTGGTTGTTCGCCGTCCGCCTCCAGCTCGCCTGGATCGCTCCCTCCTGCTCCAAACGCACCAGCGCCGGATAGAGTGTCCCTTGGTTCAGCCGCAGTTGTTCGCCCGAGACCTGCTGCAAGCGCGCCGCGATCGCATAGGAATGCAGCGGTCCCATAGTTTGCAGCGTGCGTAGCACAATCAGGTCGAGCGTGCCCGGAAGCAGCGCCGGGCGTGGTCCCGAATTGGCGGGTTCACTCATTCTCGAGCGCATTCTCCGTCCACCATGCCCCGCAATCACTGGATTGTCAAGTGATCGCCGCCGCGGCCCCGCTTGACCCGCTCCCGTGGATTGCGGCATCCTGTGTCTCGCCGCACGGAGTATCGCACCATGACCATCGCTGAAGCCTGCCGCCAACAAACCTTGGGCAGCCGCATCCGTACCCTGATCGTGGGCGCCGGAGTCGCCGGCCTGAGCTTGGCCGCGCTGCTGCGCCGCGCCGGGGAGCGCCCGGCGCTGATCGAACGCGCGCCTTCCTTGGGCGAGGGCGGCTACAACCTGGGACTCTACCCGCTCGGCGCCCGCATCCTTTACGGACTCGGCCTGATGCCGCGGTATCTTGAGATCTCCACCCCCTTCCGCCGCTACCAGATGGGCAACGGCCACGGAGAGCTGGTGCACGATTTCGATTTGGGCGGCTCGCTCGCCCGCTACGGCCCCTTTCAGGGCATTCGGCGGCGCGAGCTCCTGGATCTGCTCCACTCGGACGCCGTCGCCTCCCCCGTCCAATTTCAAGCCACGCTGGTCTCGCTCAAGAACAACGGCCCGGAGGTGGAGGCGGTATTCTCCGACGGTTCCAGCGGCGCCTTTGATCTGGTCGTCGGCGCCGACGGGATGCATTCGGAAACTCGCAAACAACTCCTTGAGGCCAAAGAGTTCCACTACTGGGATAGTGGCTGGGGCTGCTGGGTGGCGTGGCTGGCGGCGGGACTGCTGCCCCCGGCCACGGCCATCGAGTACTGGGGCGCGGGTCGCCTGGTGGGAATCTATCCGGTGAAAGATGGCTTGGGGGCGGTGCTCGCAGGGCCCAAAGCGGCAATGCGGTCCGAGGGCCGCGAAGCCTTCGCCGCCCACGTCGGCGAGAAATTCGGCATGATGACCGGCCCTGTCGCGGCCGTAGTGGATGCGGTGCGGAACGCTCCCTCTCCTTTTTTCTGGGATCTGCACGACTGCCGATGTCAGCGCTGGTCGCAAGGCCGGGTTGTACTTTTGGGGGATGCCGCCACAGGGTTTCTGCCCACCGCCGGCGTGGGCGCCTCGATGGCGATGTTGGCCGCCGCCACCTTGGCGGATGAGTTGGCGCGCAGCGGTCCCGCCGAGGTCGAGTTGGCATTGCGGTTCTACGAGCAGCGCCATCGTCCCCGCGCCGAGGCTGCCCAGGACAACTCCCGCAAGCTGGCTCGCATGATGTTTGTGGAGTCGACCCCGCTCGCCTGGGGACGCGACCAACTCATCAAGTTCTATACGCTTGACCAAGCTCTCAAAGAGATCGTGGCGATCATGGAAAGCGGCGCTTGAACTGGAATTCCTCGCGGCGCGCTGCATCAATCCTTAGAGCTTTCTAATGTATCCGCCGCCTGTTCGGGTGTATGGTGTGAAGCAGCCATGGCGCTTGCCCCCGCAGGACGTGAATACGCCACATCCCGGCTGCCTGCGTTTCGATCGGGCGGGCGCATCGCCGCCCTTGTTGTCGCCGCTCTGAGCCTGATTGCCTTGTCCCTGTTGGGTACGGGGTACCATCTCGGCGGCGTGGGGACGCACACTTGGCTGTGCTTGCTGGCCGCCTCGGCCGCCATCCTGCTCCTCGCTCCCGGCAACGCGGGTGAACCCAGCCGCCTCCGCGGCTTAGGCTGGATCGCCGCCGCGCTGACGCTGCTGCTGGCGTTGGCCAATGGCCCGCAGCGCCACCTGCCCGGCCTGATGCCGGAGTCGCCGGCCTGGACAATCGCGTTCTCCGTTCTGGCGCTCTCGCTCCTGTTCAAATGGCGGCTGCCGCGCGTGGCGATCACCCTGGACATGACGGCCGGTTTCCTGGGCTATCTCGTCGTCCTGATGTTCGCTTTCAAGCTGCCGGTCAACACCAGGCAGTCGGCGCCCGTCCACTTCCTCGCGGGGCTCGCCATCTTTGCGCTGTGCGGCGCCTGGATGGCGGTGTATCCCGAAATCCGCCCGGTGGGGTATTTCGTCGAGCGCGGTTCGGCGGCGGTGGCATTGCGGCGGGTGCTGCCGATCACCTTGCTCTTTCCGCCGTTGCTGGTCGTGCTCAGCGTTATGCAACGCATATCCAACGGCAAGCTGAGCCAGGTCTCGAACTGGGCCCTGATCCTCAGCGCGGTTGGTTTTGGCGCGGCGCTGCTCTGGCTGATCGCCCACTCGCTCGACCGGATGGACCAAATTCGCAACGCCGCCGACTCCCAGTTGCGCGAGAGCGAGACCCAACTGCGCACGGTGATGGACTCCACCACCGAGGGCATGTACGCCGTGGATCTCGACGGCCGCTGCATCTGGTGCAATCCGGCCGCCCTGCGTCTATTGGGCTTGGCGGACGCCAGCCAGCTCCTGGGACAGCAGGTGCATGAGGCGATCCATCACACCCGGCCGGATGGAACCCCTTACCCCGCCTCCGAGTGCGCCATGCTGCTCGCCACGCGCGCCAACCAGAATTTCACCGCCGACGACGAGTTGCTGTGGCGTCCCGACGGTACCAGTTTTCCCGCGGATTGCCGTAGTTCTCCCCTGCGCCGCGACGGCCGCCTGGCGGGCGCGGTGGTCACCTTTGCCGACGTAACCCAGCGGCGTTCGCTTCAGGCGCAGTTCCATCAGGCACAAAAAATGGAGGCGGTGGGACGGCTCGCCGCCGGCATCGCCCACGACTTCAATAACCTGCTGACCGTCATCAACGGCTACACGGACATGCTCCTGCGCAAGCCGCTGGAGCCTTCGCTCAAGACGAAAATCGGCAACATTCGAACCGCGGGCGAGCGCGCCGCCGGGCTCACCCAGCAGCTCTTAGCCTTCAGCCGCCAGCAGGTCATGCAGCCGAAAGTATTGGATCTCAACGCCGTGCTGGCCGAAATGGACCCGCTGCTCCGCCGCTTGCTCGGCGAAGACTTGGTGCTGGTCACGGAGTTGGCGCCCAAGCTGGCCCCGGTGCGCGCTGATCCCGGCCAGATTGGCCAGGTGCTGATGAACCTTGCGGTCAACGCGCGCGACGCCATGCCCGAGGGGGGCCGCCTCACCATCGAAACCGGCAATGTCGAGTTGGACGAGTTTTACTCCTCCACCCATCCCGAAGTCGTCCCCGGACAGTACGTCATGCTGGCGGTGACCGACAGTGGTTGCGGCATGGACGCCGCTACTCTGTCGAAAGCCTTCGAGCCGTTTTTTACCACCAAGGGCAAGGGCAAAGGCACCGGCCTGGGGCTCGCCACCGTCTTCGGCATCGTGAAGCAGAGCGGCGGCAATGTCGCCATTTACAGCGAGGTCGGCCACGGCACCTCGGTCAAGGTCTATCTGCCCAGCCTCGCGGCGAGCGCTCATGTGGATGGCTACGCCCCCGCGAAGATGGAAGAGGCGGCCGGCCACGAGACCTTGCTGGTGGTCGAGGACGAGGACAACGTTCGCGAGCTGATGGAGGAGATCCTGCGCGACAGCGGCTACACCATCCTCGCCTGTTCCCAGCCCGAGCAAGCCATCGTGCTCTGCCGCCAGCATACCGGGCGCATCCATCTGCTGATCAGCGACGTGGTCATGCCCGGTATGGACGGGCGCAAACTCGCCGCCCAGCTCGTGAAGCAGCGCCCCGACATGTCCGTGTTGTTCATCTCCGGCTATCCGGACAAGGCCATTTCCCACAATGGCAATCTGGAAGCTGGCCTGTCGTTCATCCAAAAACCGTTTACCCCCGACGCGTTGATCCGCAAAGTGCGCAGCGTGCTGGACGCCAATCCCAACGCTGCCGCGCTGAGCCCAGCCGGAAAACATGACTGAGTCTCACTCCATCCAACTGAAAACCAACTTGGGTCATCTGCTGATTGTGGATGACGACGAGTTGGTCCGTGATTTTCTGCAAACTAGCTTGGAGGATGAGGGCTACTCCTGCGCCATCGCCGCCAACGGCATCGAGGCCATCCAAAGCCTGCGTCACAACGCCACCCCGGACGTAATTCTGCTCGACCTCAACATGCCCGGGGTGGATGGCCTGGAGTTTCTGCGCCTGGCCAGCGAACATATCGGCGCCGCCTTTGGGGTGATCGTGATGTCGGGCCTGAGCGGACCGCGCTTGAAGGAGCAGGTCATGCGCTACGGCGCCTTCACCATGATCGAGAAACCGATTGACATGGCTAAGCTGCTGCGCCTGATCCGCATCCAGGTGGACTACCGCAAGACCCGGGCGAATTTGCGGTAACCGGCGCGCTTACAAGCTGCCTTTGTAGAAGCCGCCATCCACCACCAGGTTCTGGCCGGTGATGTAGCTGGCGCGCTCGCTGGCCAGGAACACCACCGCGTCCGCGAACTCGCGCGGCTCGGCCAGGCGGCGCAGCGCGGTCTGCTCGGACCAGCGCCGCATCGCCGCCTCGGGGGTAATGCCCTGTCCCAACGCCTGCACCTTCGCGAGTTCGTCCAATCGCTCGGTGCGGGTGTAGCCCGGGCATACGTTATTGACGGTCACGCCGTAGGGTCCGTACTCGCTGGCCAGTGTCCGCGTCAGCCCTGGCACCGCGCCACGCGCGGTGTTCGACAACACCAGTCCCTCGATCGGCTGTTTCACCGACACCGAGCTGATCATCAGGAACCGCCCCCAGCCGGCGCGCTGCATCACCGGCAGGGCTTGCTTGGCGAAAATCACGTGCGAGAGCAAATTCAGCTCGATCGCCTGGCGCCAGTCGTCCAGCGTGGTGGTGGCGAAGGTCTTGGAAGGCGGGCCGCCGGCATTGGTCACGCAAATGTCCAACCGGCCGAACTCGCTCAGAACCGCGGCCACGAACCCTTCCACCGCCGCCGGATCGGTCACGTTGACCGCGCCCGCCTTGACGTGAATGGGAAAGCGCTCGCGTATCTCCCTCGCTGTGGCTTCGATACGGTCGGCGTGGCGCGAACACAGCGCTAAATGGGCGCCTTCGGCCGCCAGCCCCTCGGCCACCGCCCGCCCCAGTCCCGCGCTGGAAGCGGCGACCAGGGCCACGCGTCCGGCCAGCCCGGTGTTCACGGCTGCCGCGCCTCGTAGGCGGCAATGGCGGCCTCGTGCCGCAGCGTGATGGCGATGTCGTCGAGCCCCTCGAGAAGGCAGTGCTTGCGATACGGATCGATAGCGAAGGGCGCCCCGTCCACCGTCTGCCTCGCCAGGTCCACGGTCAAGCGTTCTGCGCCGAACGGTGGCTGTGCCAGCCGAATCGGCAGCAGGCCGTTCTTGCAGCAGTTGTTGTAAAAAATGTCGCCGAACGAAGGCGCGATCACACAGCGGATGCCGAAATCGAGCAACGCCCAGGCGGCGTGTTCGCGCGAGCTGCCGCAGCCGAAGTTCTCGCCGGCCACCAGGATGGAAGCTCCCTGGTACCCCGGCTGGTTGAACACGAACGCGGGGTCGCGGCGCCAATCGAAGAACAGGCCGCGCGACAACCCCTGCCGGCTCAGCGTCTTCAGGAACTGCTTGGGGATGATCTGATCGGTGTCCACATTGGCGCGATCCAGCGGGATCACACGGCCTTCCAAACGGGTAAAGGGCTGCATCAGGCTTGCCTCACGTCGGTGAAGTGGCCGGCCAGGGCGGCGGCGGCCGCCATTTCCGGGCTCACTAAATGGGTGCGGCCCAAATTGCCCTGGCGGCCTTCGAAGTTGCGGTTGCTGGTGGAGGCGCAGCGTTCGCCCGGCTGCAAGATGTCGGGATTCATCCCCAGGCACATGCTGCAGCCCGGCTCGCGCCACTCAAAGCCCGCTTGCCGGAACACCTCGTCCAACCCGCGTGCTTCGGCTTCGCGGCGCACGCTGCGCGAGCCCGGCACCACCATGGCCCGCACCCCCGGCGCCACCCGCCGGCCGCGGATGATGGCCGCGGCGCCCTCTAGGTCGCTCAGCCGGGCATTGGTGCAGGAACCGATGAAGACGCGATCCACGGCGATGTCCACGAACCGGGCGCCGGGGCGCAGGCCCATGTACTCGAGCGCCCGCTCCGCCGCCGCCCGGGCCGCCGCGTCCGTCATTTGGCGCGGGTCGGGGACCGCCCCGCTGACCGGCGCCACCATCCCCGGGCTGGTCCCCCAAGTCACCTGCGGTTCGATCGTGGCGGCATCAAAGTGCCGCTCGGCGTCGAACTGCGCGCTGGCATCGCTCGCCAGCGCCAGCCACTCGGCGTCGCGCTCGCCCGCCCGGGGGGCAAACCGCCTTTCGCGCAGGTACGCGAGCGTGACCGCATCGGGCGCGACCATGCCGGCGCGCGCGCCCGCCTCGATGGACATGTTGCACACCGTCATCCGCTCCTCCATCGAGAGCGCGCGGATGGCGCTGCCGGCATACTCGATCACGCTGCCGGTCGCGCCCGCGGTGCCGATCGTCCCGATGATGTGCAGGATGATGTCCTTGGCCGAAACGCCCGGGCGGCGCTCGCCTTCGACCGTCAGCCGCAGCGTCTGGGGCTTGCTCTGCCAGAGACACTGCGTGGCGAAAACGTGTTCCACCTCGCTGGTGCCGATACCGAACGCCAGCGCCCCAAAAGCTCCGTGCGTGGACGTATGGCTGTCGCCGCATACGATTGTCATGCCCGGCTGGGTGAGTCCCAGCTCGGGCGCGATCACGTGGACAATGCCCTGCTCCTCGCTGTCCAAGTCGAACAACCGCACCCCGAAGTCGCGGCAGTTCTCCCCCAGCGCGTGCAGCTGTTCCGCCGCTGCCTCGTCCAAAATCTTGAACGGCCGCGGATCGGTGGGCACGTCGTGATCCATGGTGGCCACCGTGCGGTCGGGGCGGCGCAGCCGCCGGCCCGCCGCGCGCAGCCCGGCAAAGGCCTGGGGCGAGGTCACTTCATGGATGAGGTGCAGGTCCACGTACAGCAGCGCCGGCTCGCCCGGCTGCTGGCTGACCACGTGCCGCTCCCAGACTTTATCGAATAGGGTTTGTGCCATCGCGCTATGCAGTTCCTCAGTGGGCCGCCAGCGGCCGCAAGAGCTCGTCGAGGTAATCCGGCCGGGAGTTGTCGCGTTCCAGCCGCGGACTCTGGGGGCCGCCATGATAATCCACCAGGCAGGTGTGGTAGTAGTCGTCGTTTTCGACCAGCAGCTCGATGGGCCTGGTCGAGCTGGCGCTCTCCATCACCGCATCATCCAGCAGCGCCGGCGTGAACAGCCG
Source organism: Terriglobales bacterium (assembly GCA_035573035.1). Taxonomy (GTDB): domain Bacteria; phylum Acidobacteriota; class Terriglobia; order Terriglobales; family SCQP01; genus SCQP01. The sequence continues at coordinate 164 of DATNAC010000083.1, read as the reverse complement.
CCCGTTGACCCCCAGAATGCGCATGCCCGGAACCACGCCCGCCTTGAAGGCGGGTCCGTTCATGATCGAGTCCGCCACCCGCCCATCCGCTCCCATCTGCAACCCGAGGGAGTAGCGCAGATCGCCCGCGCCCCGCGCCGCCGCGCCGTCCATCACCCACTTCC
>DATNAC010000082.1:0-15213 GCA_035573035.1 Terriglobales bacterium | reverse complement strand
CACCGAGTTCTGCGCGGTGGGGTGGTCGTAATTTCGCAGGGGCGAAACTCGCGGTGCGAGTTTCGCGCCCCCGGCAAGCAATGCAGGTGCGGCCCCCGCGAGCGCAGCCGCGCTGGGGCCCGCACCCATCAAAGACAAAATCACCGATGGGCGCGCCGCGAATCGGGTACGATAGCGGTCATGAATGTTGCGTCATTCGCCCTGGCTGTCGGCCTGCTCACCGCGTGCGCGACCGCCCAATCCCCCCAAGTGCCCACGCCCCCGCCTCAGCGGCAGGCAGGTAGCGAAACAAGCGCGGCCGCCGAGGCCGTGCGGGTGCCAAGTTTCGTGCAGCGCACCAGCCTTGTACGGCCATTATTTCCATCCGGCAATTGGCAGGCAGCCGCCACCGCGGCGCAACAGGCGCCCAAGACATCGTCGCCGCACCACATTTTCCTCATCATCCCGGCCTACAACGTCGAGTACCTGAAGAACGTCCCCCCGCTCAGTTCCAATGAGAAGCTGCACGAGTTTCTGGAAGACGCCTACGATCCGATCGGGCTCTCGGCCAGTGCGATCGAGGCGGCCTGGCTGGAACACGACTCCTCGGGATTCTGCGGCTATGGCCCCGGCTTAGGCGGCTACGGCAAGTGTTACGGAGCGGCGCTCCTCGACGCCAACGTCTCGGGATTCGTTGGCGATTACTTGATGCCTTCGCTTCTGCATCAGGATCCGCGGTACTTCCGCTTGGGGGAGGGATCCATCGGTGCCCGGGCTTTCTATGCCGTGAGCCACGTCTTCATCATGCGCAAGGACAGCGGCGGCTGGACGTTTGCCAGCGGCGCCATGACGGGTACCGCCGTCACCGGAGCGCTGTCGAACCTTTACTATCCCAAGTCCGATCGAGGATGGGGCCTGAGCCTGAGCCGCATGGGCATTGATCTCAGCGGGGCGGCGATCTTCAACCTTGAGGCGGAATTTTGGCCGGACGTGGAGCGGCTCTTCGGCCACCATACTTCCGCCCACGCCGGGGAGTAGGGCAGCCCCCCAATGGCTCGCCGCAGAGGGCAATTTCCGCAACCGGCTCATCCGCGAGGCGGCGTAGAGCCCGTAGAGCCGCGTAGAGCCTTCCCGTGGACCGCCCGGCTCTGGGCGAAAAATGGCTCCTCAGGTAGGACTCGAACCTACAACCCTCCGGTTAACAGCCGGATGCTCTGCCATTGAGCTACTGAGGAGTGCGGTGCGCCGCGGGGGCGCTCTACGTTTATAGCACAGATCGGCGCCCCGGCGCCGCTAGTGGACAAGGACCTCGACAACCTCGTGCAGGGCGTGCAAAATCGCTGGCTGGAACAGCATCGCGGTCAGGAGCAGGCCGCCGATGGCGGCTCCAATCCCCCACCGGTCGATGCCGGCCGGGGACCGCACCGCCAACAGGCGCTGCACCCGGTCGGCGAGTTCACGGTCGGCGCCGGCGCCGAATTGTGCCAGGAAGGACACGGTCGAGCACTGCAGCGAGTGCGATCCCAGACGGGCGAGGGTAATCAGGGTCGAGGCCAGCGAGAGCGATCGCAATCGGTCGCCCGAGGCCGCGCCCTCGTCGGCCGACCACTCCACCAGGCGCGCCCACATGCGCTCCACCGGTGTTAGCCGCGAACCCAGGCCGAGCGCCGGTACCGACGACAGCAGCAGGCGCTTCCAGTTATCGCCGGCGCGCTGATGCGCCCGCTCATGCCGCAGGCCTGCTTCCAATTGTTCCGGAGTCAGGGCATCGAGCAATCCGCGCGAAACCAGCAATCGCGGCCGCCACACTCCCGCCAGGGCAAGCAGCGGCGCTGCGTCCGCGATCACCAGTGCGGGCGCCGCCTGGGGCATCGCCAGTTCTTCCGCTTCCGCGGCGATCCGCCGCAAGAGCCGCCGCGACGACCAAGCCGCTCGTGCGACGCGCGCCAGCATTACCCCGCCGGCGGTGGCCCCGGCGGTGGCGCACAGCAAGAATCCCACCCCCGCTTGCTCCGCGCCGCGGCCCTGTTCCAGCCAAAGGAAGCTCGATAGGCAGCCCACGGCAAACAACCCGCCGGAAAACAGGGGAAACAGCCGTAATCCCAACAGCCAGCGCACCGCCCGGTCGGGATGCTCCAGTCTCGTGCCCGCGCGCTCCAACCGGCGCAGCGCCCGCGGCGCCGCCACAGACGCCAGCAGGGTGCCGGCGGTGTAGCCCACCATGCCGGTGGCCAGGAGCAGGCAGATCAGCCGCGGGAAGTAACCGAGCGAGATCATGTTTTGTCTGAAGGATCGGCCGCTTCCAGTTCGCTGCGGCGGATCTGAATTTCGTGGGTTAGCGTGTCCAGCAGCCCGGCGTCATACTCCTCCACCGCTGCGAGCAGATAGGAGACCAGCGCCTGCCGCGCCGGCGGAGCGGATCCGAAAAAGCTGGCCACGAATTGGCCCGCGCGCTGCCGTTCCCACTCGGCCCGGCTGAGCCGGGGGCCGTAGACAAACGCCCGGTCCTCTTTTTCCCGGTCCAGCAGCCCCTTTTTGAACAACCGATCCAGCGTCGTCATTACCGTGGTGTAGGCCAGCGCATGCGGGAGCTGCTCGACGACCTGGCGCACGTTGCAGTTGCCGCGGCGCCAGAGCACCTCCATGACCCGCTGCTCCAGGGGGCCGAGGGCGGGCGGCGGCGAAGCGGGTTTGCGGAATCCAAGCATCTCTGCCCCCAATTTTATCCCTTTTTGGCCGCCGCAACGGCAATCTCGGCTTCCGGCCGGTGTCCGTGGCTGCTGTACCATGCCCGCAGCTCGGAATAGCGCGGCAGCTTGATGTGCAGCGCCGGCAATCGCGCCACTCCCCGGGCCGACAGGCTGGCGCCAAACAGCAATAACAGCGCTCCGCAATACCCCCATACCAGCAGCGTCACCGGCAGTGCCAGCGTGGCGTACACCGTATTGAAGTCGAGGTAGGGCAGCACCAGGGGGAAGACGGTCTTGAAGACCTCCGCCAGCAGGCCGGTGTACAGCGCCGCTGGAAACACCTGCGAGGCCGGCACTTTTCCGTTGGGCAGTTTCCAATAAATCAGGAAGAACACCCCGATCGCCGCCGGAACCGAGCAAACGGTCAGGCAGATGGCGTTTATTCCCCCGATCAGCAGCGTCCAATTCGCGGGGAAAATGAAGGCCGCCAGCGCCGCCCCCAGGCTGGCCAGCACCACCGAGGCGTAGGCGATGACGCCGCACCCCAGCACCAGAGCCAGCGAAATGACCTGGTTGCCCACGTAGCCCCGGTTCTTCTTGAAGCCCCAAATGCTGTTGAGCGCCACTTCCAGCGGCAAAAATACGCCGCTGCTGCTGATCGCCAGCATGACGAAGGAGAACACCTGTACCGTATGCCGGTGCGCCAGGCGGGTGGCGTCGGCCACCAGCCGGTCCTGGCCCGCGGGCAGGTAGCTCGCCACCAGATGTCCAATCACCGCTTGCTGCGTGGCGCCCAGGCTGGGCAGCAGTTGGTTGGAAACCCAGAGCAATAGGAATAGAAATGGCAATGAGGCCAATAGGAAGTTGGCCGACACCGAGTAGGCGAAGGTATGCGTCTCGGTGGTGGTCAGCAACCGCGCGCTCGGCCCCAGCAGTTTTCCGGTCTCCCGCAACAGGTGCCACTGCTCGCGCAGGCGATGCCGCAAGGTGTGGGTCATAGGCCTTCTGAAGACGCGGGCCGCGCCGGTTCCCAGACGTGGGCGTCAAACTCGGTCAAGGTGACGAACCCCAGCTGCCGATAGAGACTGCAGGCGGCGCTGTTGGCGGCGGTCACGGTCAAGGTGGCGGCGCGCAGGCGCTGCTGGCGCAGGGTGGTCAGGCAGCGCTCCAAGAGCGCCCCGCCCAACCCCTGATGCTGGCGCTCCGGGCTGACGCAAATCTGAGTGATATGGGCCACGTCGTTCTTTACCCGCGAAGCCAGAATCATGCCTTCCAGCCCCGCTTGGGGCAGGGAGCGGGCAATGAACGAGGAGTCCGGGTCGAAGACCCCGCAGCCGGGGTAATGCGCGATGTTGTGCATGAAGCGCACCGCCCCGGCGTAGGTGCGGTACTGGTCGTTGATCCGGGCATCCACATGATGCTGGTAGGCGTGCTGGATCAGGCGCGCCGCCTCCTCCAGGCTGGCCCCGCCCCAGGGTTCGATGCGGAGGCCGCTGCGGCTGTGATTGCGGGCGGGAGCGGCGTTGCCTTCCCGGTCCAGCGGCAGCCGCAAGAAGACCCGGGCAAAGGTCTCGAAGCCCTCGCCCGCAAAGCTCGAACGCAGCGCCTCGCGGGGAAACACCATCAGTTGCGCTTCGATCCGCTCCAGGCCGGGCGTAGCCCGCAGGGTGTCCAGGATATGCCGCAGCAGCACCCGCTCCAGGCTGCTGTGGAGGTCGCGGTGTTCAGGATGGACAAACAGGTTGCCGATCATCCCCTTGCGCGCTTCGTAAATGAAAAAGCCATAGCCCTGCGGATGCATCCGGCCGCGCATCCGTTCGGCCAGAACGTAGCCCGGCAGGATGCGGGCGTCAATATACTGCCGGATCAGCTCGGCCGACGAGGCATAATCCCAATCCAGCAGCCGGCTCCACTCCACGGATTCCGCCGCCAGCAAACTCTCCAACTGCGACGAGCGGAATTGGCGCAGATCGAGCACATCCGCCATATATGGGCATAGTAGCAGGTGCGCCAGAGGAAAGCGGAGCGGGGCGAGGGCCCCGCGCAGCGCTCACGAGGACTGCGAGCGCGGGCGGCGAAGCCGGGGGCCCGCGCGCACTGTAGCCAAGCCTGGGGCGAGGGCCCCGCGCAGCGCTCTTTAGGACTGCGCGCGCGGGCGGCGCCCGCGCGCACAAAATGAAGGACCTACCGCTCCCGCATTTTCATCAACAGCCGCAGGATTTCGATGTACAGCCACACCAGCGTCACCAGCAGCGCGAACGCCCCGTACCACTCCATGAACCGCGGTGCGCCCTGGCGGGCACTGGTTTCGATCAGATTAAAATCCAGTACCAAATTCAGAGCCGCAATGGCACACACCACCAGGCTGAAGCCGATCCCGATCGGTCCCGAGCCGTTTAGGGCGGTGAACTGCACCCCAAAGAAGCCCAGGATCCACATCCCCACATAGAACAGCATCACCCCGCCGGTGGCGGCGACCACGCCCATCTGGAACCGCGCCGTGGCGCGGATCACGCCGCTCTGGTAGGCGGCGAGCATCACCAGCAGCACCGCGAACGTCACCCCCACCGCCTCCGCCGGCAGGCCGGCATAGCGGACATTCACGAGGGCCGAGATACCACCCAGCGCCAGCCCTTCGAGCACGGCGTACGCCGGCGCGGTGAAGGGCGCCCACACCGGTTTGAACACGGTGACCAGGGCAACCACGAACCCGCCCAGCACCCCCGCCAGCATCCACGGCTCGACCGTGGCCGGCGCCGGCGCGGCGTTGAACCGTGCCCACACCCAGCAGGCGCTGACAAACGCCAGCAACAGCAGGACGCCGGTCTTATTGACCGTCCCGGAGATCGTCATGGCGTTCTCGCCGAAGGTAGTGGTCCGCCCAAAGGCGCCCCGCGACAGGGCCGGGTTGGAAGTCCGCATCAATGCCATGAAGGCAGGGTAACACTTCACGCGGCCAAGGCGGGCGCCCGCGCAAAATCCAGACGCGCGCCGCATATAATGAAATTCCCATGGAACTCTCCACCCGTGCCGTCCACGGCGGCCCCGCGCCCGCCGCGGACACCAGCCGCCCGGTTAGTACTCCCATTCACCCCAGCGCCACCTTTTACTACGACCACATCGCCCAGCTCGATGCCGTCGCCGGCGGCGCCGAGGGCTACATGTACGCCCGCTACCGCAACCCCACTGTGGTGGCGCTCGAGGCGGCGGTCGCCGATCTCGAAGGCGCTGAGGCGGCGGTGGCGTTTGGTTCCGGCATGGCCGCCCTCCACGCCGCCATCATGGCCTCGGGCGTGGTCCCGGGCGATGCCATCGTGTGCTCGCAGGAGATCTACGGCGGCACCGTGGGCCTGCTCCTCAACGTCATGGCCCCGCTTCAAATTGACCTGCGCTTCGCCGACCTCAACCAGCCGGAGGAACTGGATCGCGCCCTGTCCGGCCCCGGCGCGCGCCTGGTCCTGGTCGAGAGCCTCTCCAACCCGCTGCTGCGCGTCCTCGACCTGCGCCAGGTAGCGGAAAAGACCCACGCCGCCGGCGCCAAACTCCTGGTGGACGCCACCTTCACCAGCCCCGCCCTGCTCCGCGCCCTGGACTACGGCGCCGACTACAGCGTGCACAGCGCTACCAAGTACCTCGGCGGCCACGGCGACGTGACCGGCGGCGTTGTCGCCTGCTCCGCCGCCGAGCAGCCTACGGTGGAGTCCTTCCGTAAGCTGGTGGGCGGCATCCTCGGCCCCTTTGAAGCCTGGCTGGTACTGCGCGGCCTGCAGACGTTGCCTTTGCGGATGGAACGCCAGTGCGCCAACGCCGCCCGCTTCGCCGGCTTCCTGCGCCGCCATCCCCGCATTGAACGGGTCTACTATCCCGGTTTCGCCGACCATCCCGACCACGCCACCGCCGCGCGCCAGTTCGCCTCGGGACAGTTCGGCGGCATGGTCTCGTTCGAGGTCAAGGGGGCCGACAAGCAACAGATGTTCGCCATTCTCGACCGCCTCAAACTGACCCTGCCCTGTACCAGCCTGGGTGATGTGCAAACCCTGGTCATGTACCCGCTCATCGCCTCCCACCGCGATCTCTCGCCCAAGCAGCGCCAGCGCGCCGGCATTGGTGACAACCTGCTCCGCGTCAGCGTGGGCATCGAGGCGGCGGACGACATCCTCGCCGACTGGGATCGGGCCCTGCGGGAGAGCTGATGCGCCTCGCCCAACGCGTTCAGGAACTGCGTGGCGAGGGCGCGCTCGCCGTTTTTGCCCGCGCGCGCGAGCTGGAGTCGCAAGGCCGTTCCATCATTCACATGGAGTTGGGCGAGCCCGACTTTCACCCCGCGCCCCAAGTGGTCGAGGCCGGCCGGCGCGCCCTGGCCGAGGGCCGCGACCGCTATTGCGCCTCCCGCGGTCTGCCGGCTCTGCGCGAAGCCCTCGCGGCCTATTTGCAATCCAGCCGCGGCCTCGCCTGCACCGCCGGGAACGTCGTGGTCGCCTCCGGCTGCAAGCTGGCCCTTTACCTCGCCATGCAGGCCCTGATCGAGCCCGGCGACGAGGTGCTCTACCCGGAGCCCGGATTCCCCATCTACCCCTCGGTGACGCACTCCCTGGGCGCCCGCCCCGTAGCGTATCGCCTGCGCGAGGCGCACGCTCTGCAGCCCGACCTTGACGAGGTCGCGCGCTTGCTCACGCCCCGTACCCGCGTGCTCATTGTCTGCTCCCCCAACAATCCCACCGGCACGGTCTACAGCCGGGGGGTGCTGCAGGGTTTGGCGGAACTGGCGGCGAGGCATGACCTGGCGGTGATCTCCGACGAGATCTACGCCCGCATCGTTTACGAGACGCCGTTCTCTTCGATCGCCGCGCTCCCCGGCATGGCCGCCCGCACCGTGGTGATTGACGGGTTTTCCAAGGCCTTTGCCATGACCGGATGGCGCCTGGGCTACGCCGTGGCCCCGCCCGAGGTGGTCGAGGCGCTCGACCGTCTGGTGATGAACAGCTTCACCTGCGCCGCCGAGTTTATCCAGATCGCCGCGGTCGAGGCCCTGCGCGATCCGGGTGGCCACACCGCCGCCATGGTGGCCGAGTTCGCCCGCCGCCGCGCCCTCTTCGCCGGCGGCCTCGACGCCCACCCCGCCTTCCGCTGTCCCGCGCCCCAGGGCGCCTTCTACGCCTGGGCGCATGTGGAGCGCGCCGAGGAAGTGCAGCGACGGCTGCTGGAAGAGGGGGGCGTGGCCGCCATCCATGGCCGCGCCTTCGGCCCCGAGGGGGAGGACTTCCTGCGGTTTTCGTTTGCCGGCGCCTCCGGGCAATTGGAGGAGGCGTTGCGCCGAATTCGCGCTACAATAGTTCTCTGACCGCGGGCGATTAGCTCAGTTGGTTAGAGCGTCTGCCTTACAAGCAGAAGGTCCACGGTTCGAGCCCGTGATCGCCCACCACGGCACCAGCCCGGGCGGTCGCCGCAGTCGGGCTGGAACCGCCAGAAGCGGGGACGTAGTTCAGTTGGTTAGAACGCCGGCCTGTCACGTCGGAGGTCGCGGGTTCGAGCCCCGTCGTCCCCGCCAACCCTTGCCGTTCCTCACGCAAGCGTTTCCTCCTGTCCCATCATTGCATCGCCCATTCGCGGGGGTCGCGCCGTTTGCACTGTGGGCAAAGTCGGCGCGAAGGGCCGCGAACCGGGCCCCCACCGCGTTCCGCGCGGTGGGGTGGTCGTAATTCCGCAGGGGCGAAGCTCGCAGTGCGAGCTTCGCGCCCCCGGCAAGCAATGCAGGCGCGGTCCCCGCGAGCGCAGCACCGGCATGGGGCTCCGGGGTCCCCATGCCGGTGCGAGCACAAGCCGAAGGCGCCCGGAAACGCCGGGCGCGTGGCCTTCCGCGCTGGGGCCCGCACCCATCAAGGTTGCGGTCGCTCTTCGCGGACAGTCGGCGCGCCGTTGAACGTGCTCGCCTCACCGGCGAAGCTCGCTCTATTCGCGGCTGGTGGTTAGCCCCAAAAGCCGACGGGCCGCGGCGCTCGCCGCGGCCCGTCGGGATGAGTTAGGTTAGGAAGGTGCCTACCAGTGGATCCGCAGCCCGACTTCAATCTGACGCGCACCCAATGCATTGCCTTCGATATCGCCAAACCCCGCGGGGTTACCGATATCGTTGTCCGGGCCGGCGCCGTAATAGTTGTAGGAGCCGCCCGAACTGGGCGAGAAGTGGTTGAATACGTTGCTTGCCTGGGCGCTGAGTTCCGCGCCAAAGCGCTCGGAGAGGGCCAAGTCCTTGGTTACCGAGAAGTCCACGTTCCACACCGGCAGGCCCGAGATGACGCCCGAAGTACCGGTCGTGTCCAAGCCCAGAACCATGGGCCGGAACTCGGCGTAGATCTTACGGGCGTTGGCGCCGAACATGTTGATGCCGGAGCCGCCGTTGGCCGGGTCGCTGTTGGTGCCGATGCCGCTGCCACCGGTCGGCACCCCATTGACGAGGGTTTCATCGCCTTGCTTCACCACGTTAAACACCGCGGAGGAGCCGCCGGTGTAGCCGCTGACCTTGACCGCCGATTCCGCCGTCGAGCCGGCGGTACAGTCGGTTTCTCCGAAGGAGGCGCAGTCGGCGTTGCCGCCGTTATTCGTTACATCCACCGCGTCCACTCCCTTGTACCAGGTCAGGATCGGCGCAAACGACCAGCCGTGGGCGAGGTGACCCACCAGCCCGTGCTGCGTCTTGCTGCCCGGTTCCCAGACGAAATACAGGTTGTAGTTGAGCGGGGTGTCGTTGAACTGCGGCCCGTACATGGCGTGCATGTTCCAGGGGTCGGTAACGGTGTACTCGCTTGTGGCCTGGGTGGTCTGGCCAGTGCCAAACGCCCGGCTCCAGGTGAAGTTGGAGACCGCCGTGATATTGTGCCAGTTGCGCATCTGCAGGCTCCAGAACAGCGAGTTGTAGTTGCCGTAGCCGTTCGACAGGTTCTCGTAGATCGCCTGCATCTGGCTGGGTGGAGCGCTGGGATAGGTGCGGCCCAGCGTCCACGAGGAACTGGAGTTTAAGTTGGCCCACATGCTGTAGACATCGTTGCCGGCCGTGGTCGAAAGGTCGCCGTTGGCGGTTTCGTTGGCCTGTACCGCCGCCGCGCAGCTCGAGAACCCGCTGCAGTACTTCGAGGCGGGGCCGCCCAGGGCGGTCTCGAAGAACGACTGCGCGGATGCGGTTTTCCCCGCCGCCGTAGCCAGCCAGATGTTGGCGAAGGCCTGTTGGAACTGCTGTCCGCCGGCGGTCAGCATGTAGGGCACCGCGTCCAGGTTGATCGCCTGGTACTCGTTGCGCAGGATGCGTCCGGTGTAGCCGATCTCGGTGGAGAAACTGGACGAGATCTGCCGCTGGATGGTGAGATCGAACTCGTCCGAGCGGTTCGGTTTGAAGTTCGGATCCAGAACTTCGCCCGCGCCCGCAGCCGGGTTCGCCACCCCGTTTTGCACCGCGCCCGGAAAGTAGGGCTGAGGCAAGGTGGCGGTGGCCGCCGGCAGCGGCGCGTTCAAGCCATCCACCCCGATACGGAAAGCGTTCACCGGATCGGCGCCGCCGACTCCGTTGCAGGCCCCCGCCGGAGCAACCCCGGCGCTGTTAGGCTTGCCGTTGTTGGCGCCGATGCACGCGATGGCCTGGCCCAGACCGGTGCCCAGCAGCGGGACCAGCACTTGATCGACGCCGTTCAGGCGTCCGTAAATGCGCGCCCAGCCGCCGCGGATGACGCTCTTGTTGCCGCCGAACAGCGCGCCCAGAATGCCGCCGTTGAAGTTGGGGTTCCAGGCCAGCGACAAGCGCGGGCTCAGACCGCCATAGAAGGGATGGTAGGGGTATTTCAAGCCGCTGCCCACGTTGCCCACCGTGGCGAAACCCAACTCGGGGTTGTACACCTGCCCACCCTCCGCCATGCGCTGCGTGGTGGCCAGGTAGTCGGCGGTGTTGATCACCGCGCCCGAGCCGTCCACCAACTCGACTTGCTTCCCCAGTGCTTCCTGCGGCGGCATCTCGATCGTGTATCCGGCGCCGTAGGTCAGCGTCAGGTTGGGCCGCATATGCCAGGAGTCGGTGAAGTAGGCGTTGTAGAGCGGGATATAGCTCTGGTCGAACATCGGCGTCCCCAGCGGCTGCAAGGCCAGGGTTGGACCGCTGCGGGTGTACAGGGTCTGCGGCTGGTCCACAATACCGAGTACCTCGTTGTAGAACTGCTTGTAGGTTCCGGTGGTTCCGGTGATATCGGTCGGGACGTAGGTGTTGGTCACCCCTTGTCCCGAGGTAATCTGATCCACGTTGGCCGCCATGATGCCGCCGCCGTTGTCATTGCGTTGGTGGTAGTCCCACTGATGGGTGTATTTGCCGCCGAACTGGAAGATGTGATTGCCGTGCAGCAGGGTCACGTCGTCGTTGACGGTGTGGCCGATGCCGTCCCAGAAGCGGGTGCGTACGCTCTGTGTATTGACGTTGTAGGGGATCAGGGCGTTGCTGGTCTCGCCGCCGATTTCCAGGGTTGCGTTGAGGCCCGGAAAGCCGGTGATCGCCAACGGGTTGGTGTCGGTCCCGCCCCACTGCCAGAAGTTGCGCAGGTAGGAATAATGCAGGTCGTTGGTGAGGTTGGGCGTCAGGCTCGAGGTCAGGCTGACCGCCCAACTCGAAGGCAGTTCGGGCCGTTGGGTGGTCGCCACCGCGGTGCCCAGGGTGTCGCCCGGAATGCCGCCGCCGATATCCACCTGGCTGGTGGTCACCGGGTTGTAGCTGTAGAAGTGGTATGCCGCCATGAAGTGGTTCTTGCTGCCGAAATCGTGGTCAATCCGGTCCACGAAGTAATTCGACTTGATCGGCGTATTCACCTGGGTGGTGAAGCCCTGGGAATTGTGCTTGTCGCCGCCGTTGACGAAGTTGTTCGGCTCGGGCATGTACTGCTTCCACAGTTGCGCCACCACCGGGTTCAACCCCAGCCCGCGCGGATCGCAGGCTCCCGTGCCGCCGCCCGGAACCGAGCAGACCGCCGGCGCATATGCGGTGCCGCCCACCGTGACCGTAGTCGGGTTGAGATTGAACGCCTCCCAATCCCCGCTGGCGGTTTGGTTGGTCTGCACGATCCCGGCGCGGAGCAAGTCACTGGGCGTGGACCGCGTGATGACGGCCGCCAGCGGATACCGCCGCCCTTCGAACAAGCCGAACATGTAGGTCTTGCCACCCAGAAAATTGGGGAGAATCTCGCCCCCGAGTGAAGCCCCGAACCGGTTTTGGTGGCTCTTCGGTCGGGCGGTGGTGCTGCGGTTGTTGTCCCATGTGTTCGCCGACAGGTAGGAACTGAGATAGTAATCGTAGGCCGAGCCGTGCAAGGCGTCGGTGCCGCGCTTGGTCACCATGGCCACCGAGGAACCGGCGGCCCCGTTGACGCTGGCGGTTTGGTTGTCCACCGCCACTGAAAACTGTTCGATGCTGTCGGCGGGAGTGGGAATCACTCCCGAGGGGTTGCCGCCGGCGCCGGTGCCGATGCTGCCGCTGGAGGGCGTATAACTCGAGTGCGAGCCGTCCATGTCGTCGCTGTTGGTGCCGCCGTCCAGGGTGTAACTGTTCTGGTCCAAGTCGGCGCCAGCCACGCCGCCCGTCGTCGGTGACGTGTTGGGCTGGAGCATGGTGAGCGCATTGGCGTCGCGGCCCAGGTTCGGCAACTTGACGATCGCGTCGCCGCTGATGGATTCGCCTACGGTCGAATTCATGGTTTGCAGCTCGGCGCCGCTGGCTGTGACCTCCACGGTTTGGGTGGCGGTGCCAACTTGCATCGGGATGTTGAGGGTGGTTTGCTTGCCCACGTCCACAGTCTGATTTTTGACGGTTGCTTCCTTGAAGCCATCTTTCTTCACGGAAAGGTTATAGGTGCCCGGCTGGACGTTCGAAAACACATACCGGCCGGAAGAGTTGGCCTGCGTGGCTTGCGCCGTGTTGGTGGCGGCGTTGGTCAGCACCACCACCGCGCCCACGATCGCCGCGCCTTGGGCGTCGGTGACTTGGCCGACCACGGTGCCGACATTGGAAGCTTGCGAAAGGGCGGACGAAGGCGCCCAAAGAGCCACCCCGGCTACCGTCAGAAAGGTCAGCAGGATATTTCCCACACGCTTGAACCACACTCTATGCAGCATGAAAAATCCTCCCCAAGATTTTGAAACTGCGAGCCACCGGCCGGTGCACGGCGACGGACGGCTAACGGCGCGATGTTGTTCCAGTCTGGGTTCCAAGTCAAGAGCCAAAATGATCAAATACTCGGGCGACTGACGATTCCGACTAGAATGAGTAACCAAAAGTCAAAGTGTATAAATTCTCAGCTCGCGGGGGTCGCGCCGTTTGCACTGTGGGCAAACTCGGCGCGAAGGGCTGCGAACCGGGCCCCCGCCGCATTCTGCGCGGTGGGGTGGTCGTAATTCCGCAGGGCGGCCCGCCCCCGGTAAGCAATGCAGGCACGGCCCCCGCGAGCGCAGCCCGGCATGGGGCTCCGGGGTCCCCATGCCGGTGCGAACGCAAGCGGGGCGCGCGGCGCAGCCGCGCTGGGGTCCGCGCCCATCGATCGTTCCAGCATCGGTGCACAGCGTGTTTAAAACCGCTCTCGAACCAGTCTCACAAACACCAAACAGGCCGGCTTTGAGAGATGCTGGAAGTGCTCTGGCAGCTCCCGAACCAACCATGCGGGGACGATGGGAACTCAGCGACGAACAATGGGCGATGGTGGAGCCCGTATTGCGGCCCACGCGACGGGCGGATAATCGTGGGCGTCCGTGGCAAGACACGCGCTCCGTGCTGAACGGGGTGCTGTGGGTGCTGGGCACCGGCGCGCAGTGGAGGGAGCTGCCGGAACGGTATCCTCCATACCAGACCTGCCACCGGCGGTTTCAGTCCTGGGTGCGCAGCGGCAAACTGGAAGGAGCGCTACGGGCGCTGGCGCGGTACCTGCAAGAAAACGGACAACTGAATCTGGAAGAAGCGTTCGTGGATGCAACCTTCGCGAGCGCAACAAAGGGGGCTTGGCGGTTGGCCCCACGCGGCGGGGCAAGGGCACGACGATCATCGCTATCGCCGCTGGTAACAGTCTTCCACTCGCCGTTGCTGTTGACAGCGCTTCGCCGGCGGAGTGCCAGCTCGTAGAGGATGCGCTGGCGGGCAGCTTCTTGGACGAGTTGCCGGAGCGGCTGATCGGCGACAAGGCTTACGATTCCGACAAGCTGGACGCTCAGCTTGAAGAACGATACGGCATTGAAATGATGGCGCCCAAGCGCCGCAACCGCGGCGTCACCCAGGACGGGCGCCCGTTGCGTCGATACCGCAGGCGATGGCGGGTCGAACGCCTTTATTGCCTGGCTCCACAACTTTCGCCGCCTGGTCATCCGCTGGGAGTACCACATCGAAAACTTCCTCGGTTTCGCTCACCTCGGATGCCTCCAACTTCTCCTGCGGTATTTATGAGACTGGTTCTAGTACTACAGTGTCATAAAACAGCAAACCATTCGGAATCAGCGAGTTGCGTCGAACCAAATGGGTTAACAGAAATGGCAGGCGACGTGCTTCTGACCCCGAAAACATTGGGGAGAACCAGAGCCGCGCAATGAGCGCCCGCTTTTATGACACTGTAGTACTAGTGTAGTGCGTCATAAATAGTCACCCCGAACTCGAGCTCAGCAATAACTGGGCAGAGAACCTCGATGCGGCCGCTGGCGCTGGGCCGGAAGAACTGGATCCACCTGGGGAGCGCGCTGGCTGGGCCGCGGATCGCCGCCATCCTCTCGGTGGTTGAGACTTGCCGCCTCGATCTGCCCTGCGCACCTATCTGGCCGAGGTACTGCCCAGCCTCGACCGCCGCCCTCGCTCCGCTGTCCCCACTCTCACGCCCATCGCCTGGGCCGCCGCCCGCTGACCTGGGTTCGCTGGACGGATGCTCTTTTTCTGGTGGAGCGAAACTGCCATCGGCGAAGGTCTCTTCCCAATTCAGAAGCGCACGGCGGTCCAGTGTGGAGAGGAGCTCTCGCCAGGCCGCGATCCAGATTCCGGCCTCCTCCCAAACTTTCAGGCGGCGCCAGCAGCTCACCCCGCTCGGATGTCGCGGCGGCCTGTCCTTCCAACGCGCTCCCGAGCGCAAGATCCAAAAAAGTCCCCTCCAGACAGGTTCGATTACTGGCCCAAGGGTGGCCCCGTCGGTCATGCCGAACCAGGAGCGGCGGCAGCGAGGGCTCGATTTTGGCCCACTGTTCGTCGGTAAACTCGCCTTTTCTGCTCAAGGCTTTGCTGCGGAGTCACCAGTACAGGACCAGTCTCCCCGCCAGACCAGCCATCAGGCAAGACCTTTTCCAGCCCCGTACCTATTTATGAAACCGCTTCTAGTGTAGTGCCCCAGAAATAGTAACCAGTATAGACGGGAGAGCATCATTACAATAGAGGCTCTTCGCTATGCGTGTTGCCGCGCCTGTTCAACTCGATCCAGCCCAAGAATGGGAGCTGCGGAGGCGGCTCCGCGGACGCTCATTGCCGGCGCGGCTGGTGGAGCGGGCGGCGATCGTCCTGCTC
>DATNAC010000081.1:0-3904 GCA_035573035.1 Terriglobales bacterium | reverse complement strand
CCCGGCCAGTCCGTGGTCCTCTACCAGGACGAGGTCGTCCTCGGCGGCGCCTGGATCGACGCGGCCACCAATTAACGTCCCAGCAGCGGCAGCACCCGCGCCCGCATCTTGCGCGCGTACGCCAGGCTCCAGATGATCGTCGCCACCGTTAGCACCCCCATCACCAACGGCGAGATCACCAGCACCGCAGCCGGGGACAGCCGGTACACCAGCGCAATCCGCAGCGCCAGTTCCCCGGTGAACACCGCCCCCCACACCAGCGTCACCAGACGGTTCCCGTGCCGCACCGCGGGGATCTCCCAGCTCGCATCGAACCGCGCCCGCTTTTCCCGGTCCGCCCCCGCCATGAAGTAGCGCCCGAAGTAAAACATCAGCGGCCGTTGCAATAGCAGCGACACGAAACACGCCACCCCGAACATCCCCGTCACCAGCGACTCCCGGATCAGCAGTAGCCGCGGGCTTCCGCCCAGGCTCAGCGCCGCCGCATCGGTGAGGATGCCGAGCAGCACCATGACCGCGATCGGATCCATCTGCCGCTCCCGCAGCAGACCCCAGGCGCTCTCCGCCACCGGAAACAGCGTCGCAAACAACAGCGCCGTGTACTCCGACGGCGAGACATAGCGCTTGGACAGGATGTACAACACCACCGGAATGACGGTGTTGAGCCCAATGCTCCAGTACACCCCGTGCAGGATCTGCTCGGAAGAATCAATCAACGCGGTACGCGGCGGCATGGCAGGCGCAGACAAGCGTGCTAGTGTAGTGCGTCACACATAGCAGGCATTATGCCAATGCCCCGTATGCGACTTTTC
Source organism: Terriglobales bacterium (assembly GCA_035573035.1). Lineage (GTDB taxonomy): Bacteria > Acidobacteriota > Terriglobia > Terriglobales > SCQP01 > SCQP01. The sequence goes on along the minus strand of DATNAC010000081.1, from coordinate 3,092 downwards.
CCCAAGAAAAGTCGCACGCTTTCGCCCGAAATGAAACGTCATTCTGTGTGACGCACTACACTAGAAGTGTACCGCGAGGGTCCTGCTCGCTGACGCATTCGTCACATTGACCCAAAATGACCCTAAGTGGAGCCCCTCGCTGGGCCGAGCCAAGCCCACAGCTATCGCTTCAGCCTGCCATCGAAGGGACAGGGAAACGCCGCGGCAATCCGAAACGCCCCGGCCTGCCGATGCAGCGGATTGAAAAGGTAGTTGCTTGTTTCCGGCACGATGGCCGACGGCACCTCCAGCAGCACGCTCGCTTGACTCTCCAACCACGCCGTCCCCATGTCCCGCGTCACTTCCAGACGCACGCGCCAATCCTCGGGCAGGTCGCCCATCTTGAGGCGGTGCGTTGCCGCATCCGGCCCCTCAAGCCGCAGCAGCACAAAATCCGGAGGCACGTCGTTCGCGCTGGTATGCACGCAAACCTCCAGCAGCGCCGCCGCCGGCGTCTCCGCCAGGTAGACCACAGGCAAACCCGCGTGATGCCACCGCCCCGCCGCGCTCCGGCCGCCGGCCCCGTTCATATCGCGATGCCGGCTGATCCGCCACAGCGTCATCCAGCGAATATGCCTTCGTCAATCTGCGTCAGCCGCTCCTCGACGATTCGGCTCCCGGTGTCCGTCTTGAGCAGCGACAGCGGCACACGCTCCCCCAGCCCAGGATGCGGCCGGCGCAGCCACGCCAGCGCCCGCTCCCGGCTCCCATATACCGACTCCGCCAGCGATATCACCCGCGCCACCCGCAAAACCCGGTCCGACTCCTCCACCGTGAGCTTCTCCTTGCGCGAGCGCCGGTGTTGCAGCGTGCGCGAGGGTATGATTGTGGCGTCGATCTCGGCGCGCTCCAAGCCCAGTGCGGCTAGACGCTGAATCACCGCGGTGCCCAGCCGCCCCTCCACAATGCGCAGCGCCTCGTCCTGGCTCGCGGGAGGCCTCAACCCAAGCCATTCGCCAAGATGAATGCTCGCCGCCTGCACAGGTACATTATGCCACGTTCTCCGTGGCATAATGTAGTGTGCGGCTTATTCGCGGGCCGCGGCGAGCGGCACGATCAGGCTTCCCACCGCGCCGGTCGCGGCATCCTCGGCCAGCAGCCGCAGCGTCGCCGCTCCCGGCGGCAGCGCCACCATCTGTTCAAACTGGACTCCCGAGCGGAGCGCTCGCTCGAACTCCGCCTGGGTGTATTGCAGCCGCAGCCGGCCCTGGCTGCGCTCCAGCACCGTCCCCGCCGCGTTCTGCACCACCGTCGCCAGGATCACGCTTCCCTGCCGCCGCCCCCGGATGTCGCTCAGCCGCAGCGCCGCAATCCCCAGCGTGCCCGTGACGCGGACGGCGTTCACTCCGCCGCCCACGGGCTCAATCCGCGCCTGCAACGTCAGCGCGGAGGCGTCCAGCGGGCTGGCCAGCCCGACATCGAGCGCCGCCTGCAGCGCCGCCTCCGGCGGCGGCCCGTCGGCGGCCGTGCCGCGCAGCGCCCAGTAGCCGTGGGGATAGCGGACTTCGAGCCGCTTGCCGCGCACGCTTACCGTGAGCCGGTGGAACTGGTTGTCCAACTCAGCCGCTTCCAGGTAGAAGCCCAGCGTGTAGCTCGCCTCGGAATCGGCCACCGCGGCCGCCAGCGCACGGCCAAAGTCGTTGCTGTTCACCAACGCTCGTCCGCCGGTGGCGTTGGCGATGTCATCCATCTCGGCGGTGCCGGCCGGCTGCACGTTCAGCCGGTTGAGCAGCGCCCCCTTGGTGACAATGCCGCACGCCGGCGCCAACCCCTGGGCATAGACGAACTCGCGCGGCATCAGCCCGCGCATATCCACCGGGTAGACCGCGATATTGGTGTTCGCCACCGCCGCCTCCACCACCGGCCCCGGCAGCGGCGGCCGGGTCAGCATCCACACCAGGCTGATCCTCCCCGGCAGCCCCGCCAAGTGGTGCGCGATCGCCGCCAGGGCTGGCGCCGCGCTCGCGCGCGCCTGCGCATCCACCACATCGCGCTGAAAATCGGCGTCCGCCTGCGCGTTCAGGGCGCTGAACGCGCCCGGCACGCCGAAGGCCTCGTCGCCGCTGCCGGCAAAGGTTGCGGTGCTGGGCCGGTAGGCACGCAATGCCGCCACCAACTGGCCGCGGCTGTTGGTAAAATCGGCCAGCACGCGCAGCCGCGTATCCAACCCGTAGAGCGCCACGTGCGCCCGCGGATCCAACTGCGCCAGAAAGCGCAGCGCCCCCCGCTTGGCCAATGCAAAGGAATGACTGCTGGTGAAAACGGGCACCGGGGGGCGCCGTCCGTCGGTGACGCACTCGGTGCCATCCGGACTGTCCAGCGCATCGAACAGCACCACCACCATCCCCGGCGCCCGCGGGTGGGCATTGCTGAACCCGGTGGGCGCCTGGGGCGCCGCGGCCCCGGCGGCGCCGGCAGCGCCGGACGGCGCTACCGGCACCGCCTCCCCGCGCTCGTCGTCAAACGAAAACACCCGCACCGTCCGCGGCTTGCCGTTGTCGGTGATTTGGAAGTCGCCGGCGCTCAGCCCGCCAACCGGTCCCTGCTTGCCGTCCACGATTACGTTGATTTGCACCAGTTGCGTGCTGGAACGGAAGACCAGCGGTCCCTGCCGCGGCGCCTGCGCCCCCGCCGCCCACGGCAACAGAGCCGCAATCACAGCCGTGCGCCATGCCAGTGTCCTCAAGGTCTCGCTCGTGTCTGGACCCGTCATCTTCGCTATCTCACCGAATCCTATCCCAAACGGACGATCATTGGCGGTTCCCCATGAGTTTGCGGAAGGATCGGGCGCTACGCCAGAGGAGACGAGAAAGTCAATGGCGGAGGGAAATAGCGCGCTCGAGATCGTAGCCACTCTGCTGCTTGCTTGGTGTGCGTGGGAGAACTCAACGTCGGCGTTCCCGAATGAGCCGGATGCCGCAAGTCACGGCCCTAGAAGTGGTCTCATAATTGGTGCCAAACTCTACGCGAATGGATCGTGTGCGGCTTTTTCCCCAGAAAAAGCCGCATCCAGCTCGCCCCAGGCGGCCTGCTGCGGCATTATGAGACCACTT
>DATNAC010000080.1:0-11008 GCA_035573035.1 Terriglobales bacterium | reverse complement strand
CAGCCGTCGCCGGTCCAGCTCTCGGGCGATTGCCCCGCCCAGTAAGCCTCCGCCACCCAGGGGCCGCGAACCTCCAGTTCGCCATCGGACGCGGTGCGGGCTTCCACCAGCGGCAGCGGCCGCCCCTGGCGGGTGCGGCGCTGGGAAAATCCGGGGGCGCCGTCGGGCGCCAGCAGCGGGTTCATGGCGCCCACCGGCGTCATCTCGGTCATGCCCCAGCCCATGTTCACGGCGATGCCCTGGTTGTCGAAGCGGCGGAAGAGCGCCTCCGACGCCGGGGCGCCGCCCAAGTTCACACGTAAGCCGGGATGCAGCCGCCAACGGCCGGGATGCCGCTCCAGCATCTCGAGCACCGCCTGCCATACGACCGCCACACCGGCGGAGAAGGTGACCTGTTCGCCGGCCAACAGATCGAGCACGGTTTCGGCATCCAAACGCCTGCCGGCCAGCACCTGGCGGCAGCCGAGCAGCGTGGCGGTGTAGGGAATGCCCCAGGCGGTGGCGTGGAACATGGGCACCAGCGGCATGACGCAGTCGTGCTGGCGCAGGTTCATGGCGTCGGGCAGCGCGGTGGCGAAGGCGTGCAGCACCATGGCGCGATGGGAGTAGATCACACCCTTGGGTTCGCCGGTGGTACCGGAGGTGTAGCCCATGGCGGCCCCCTGGGTTTCCGGACCGCCGGATTCGGCGAAGGTATGGTTCGCCAGCAGCGCCTCGTACTCGTCCGGGACCGTGAAGACGCGCTCGACACGCACTTGGGGGGCGATCTCGCGCCAGAGGCCGGCGAGCGAGGCATCGAGCAGCACGAAGCGGTCGCCGGCGTGGTTAAGGATCCGGGCCAACTGATCGGCGTGCAGGCGGAGGTTCAGCGGATGCACGATGCCGCCGGCCATGGGGACGCCGAAGTAGGCTTCGAGGTGCGCCATCTGATTCCAGAGCAGCGTGGCGACGCGGTCGCCGGGGGCGAGGCCATGAGCACGGAGACCGGCGGCCAGGGCGCGGGCGCGGCGCCGCAGGGTGGCGTAGTCACTCCTTCTGAGCGCTCCGTCCTCCTCGCGTGCGGCGATCGAAACCTGGGGAAACCACTTCCCTGCCCGCTCAAGCAGCGCTTCCAAACGAAGCGGGAAATCCATCATCGTGGATTGCATCGTGGTAACGGTTATACCGCGATTTGCCGGTCGCGCAGTTGGCGGAGGCGGTCCCGAAGACGCGCGGCGCGCTCGAACTCAAACTGCTTCGCCGCCTCGCGCATTTCGGCTTCGAGCTTCTTGAGGTACTGGGAGAGGGCTTCCTCGGTCGGAAACTCGTCCAGGGTTTCATCCAAGGCGGCGGGCGGGGTGTAGTCGCCCTCGGCCACGCCCACCAGGGTCATGTCGAGCGGGCGGAGGATGCTCTGCGGGGTGATGCCGTGCTCCTCATTGAAGGCGGCCTGCACGGTGCGGCGGCGCTGGGTCTCGCCGATGGCCTGCTGCATCGAGCCGGTCATGACGTCGGCATAGAGCAGGGCGCGGCCGTGGAGGTGGCGGGCGGCGCGGCCGATGGTCTGGATGAGCGAGCCGGCGGAGCGCAGGAAGCCTTCCTTGTCGGCATCGAGGATGGCCACCAGCGAGACCTCGGGGAGATCCAGGCCCTCGCGCAGCAGGTTGATGCCGATCAGCACGTCAAACTCGCCGCGGCGCAGGTCGCGCAGGATCTTGATGCGCTCCAGGGTCTCGATCTCACTGTGCATGTAGCGGCACCTGACCCCGACCTCGCCGTAGTACTCGGCCAAGTCTTCGGCCATGCGCTTGGTCAGGGTGGTGACCAGCACGCGCTCCTTGCGTTCGGCGCGGGCGCGGATCTCGGCCAGCAGGTCGTCCACCTGGCCCTTGCTGGGGCGCACTTCAACCTCGGGGTCGAGCAGACCGGTGGGGCGGATCACCTGCTCGATCACCGCGCCCGCGGTCTGTTCGAGCTCGTAGGGTCCGGGGGTGGCGGAGACGTAGACCACCTGGCCGACGCGCTCGTAGTACTCGTCGAACTTGAGCGGGCGGTTGTCGAGCGCCGAGGGCAGGCGGAAGCCGAACTCGACCAACGTGCGCTTGCGCGCCTGGTCGCCGTTGTACATGCCGCGCAACTGGGGCACGGTCTGGTGGCTCTCGTCCATGAAGACCAGGGCGTCGCTGGGGAGGTAGTCGAGCAGCGTGGGCGGGGGCTGTCCGGGGGCGCGCCCGGTAAAGTGGCGGGAGTAGTTCTCGATGCCGTGGCAGTAGCCGATCTCGCGCATCATCTCGATGTCGAAGCGGGTTCGCTGGTCGAGGCGCTGCGACTCGATCTTTTTGCCCTGGTCGAGCAGCACCGGCCGCCACTCGTCGAGCTCGGCGAAGATGGAGCGGATGGCTTCCTCCTTGGTCTCGGGCCGCATCACGTAGTGGGTCTTGGGATAAATGGGCAGGCGCTGGTAGGTCTGGCGCACTTGGCCGAGCAGCGGATCAATCTGCGAGAGCCGCTCCACCTCGTTGCCGAAGAGCTCGATGCGGAAGGCGTAGTCGTCGTAGGTGGGAAAGACCTCGATCACGTCGCCGCGCACGCGGAAGGTACCGCGGCGGAAGTCAATATCGTCGCGCTCGTAGAGGATGTCCACCAGTTTGCGGACGATCTGCTCGCGGCGGATGGTCTGCCCCTGCTCCAGCAGCAGCAGCATGCCGTAGTAGGCCTCGGGCGAGCCCAGACCGTAGATGCACGATACCGAGGCCACGATAATGCAGTCGCGGCGCTCGAAGAGCGAGCGGGTGGCGGAGAGGCGGAGCTTGTCGAGCTCGTCGTTGACCGTGGCTTCCTTCTCGATATACAGGTCGGCGGCGGGGACGTAGGCTTCGGGTTGGTAGTAGTCGTAGTAGGAGACAAAGTACTCGACCGCGTTCCCGGGAAAGAAGCTCTTGAACTCGTGGTACAGCTGGGCGGCCAAGGTCTTGTTGTGGGCCAGGACCAGGGCGGGGCGGTTCAGCCGCTCGATTACCTTGGCCATGGTGTAGGTCTTGCCCGAGCCGGTGACGCCGAGGAGCACCTGGGCGGCCTCGCCGGCGCGCACCCCCTCCACCAGCCGGGCGATGGCGCCGGGCTGGTCGCCACGCGGCTCATAGCCGCTGACAAGCTGGAAGTCCATCCTACTAGCCTAGCAGCCGAGTTCAGTGCAGGGGTTTGAGGATGTCATCGAGGCGGTCGGGGGTGCCGTTGACGCGTTCCAGGTGGGCGTAGCGCAGGCCGCCGCTGTAGTTGAGCGTGATGGCCCCGGTCGCGCCGCCGCGCTCGACGCCGAGCTGGAGCGGCGCCGGGGTCTTCTCCGCGGCCAGCATGGCGGCGCGCAGATCCGCCGTGGTGAACTTCTTGCCGTTGACGGTGCGGATCTCCATGTCGGGGGTCATGCCCGCCTTGAAGGCGGGGCTGCCCCACCACACTTGGGCGAGGTGGCCGTTGGAGGCGACGCTGAAGCCGAGCGAGGTGGCGAGGTTGAGCCCGCTGGGGTCGAGAGGGAGCATCCACGGGGGCTCGGTGTCGTTGTAGACCAGGCGGTAGCCGCCGTCGGTGATGCCGTCCTCGGGCGGGTGGGGGTTGATGGTATCCACGCGGCTGTGGAGGAAGGAGGCCCAGTCGAACGGCTGTACCTGGTTGAGCGCGGCGACCACATCGTCAAAGGTGTAGGTGCGGGTGACGAAGCTGCCGTTGTCCACGCCGTAGAAGAGGCGGGCGAAGTCGTCGAGCGACTTCTTGCCGTTGCTGAGCTCGCGGATCTTGGTGTCGGCGTCAAGCCAGATGAGCAGGCCCTCGGTGTAGTAGTCTTCCGCGCGCTGCCAGCTCACCCAGCTCACTGGCGCGCGCATGGACATGGTGGGCTGGTTGGTGGTGTCGAGCAAGGGGCGCCAGTCGCGGCCGGGGCTGTCCTCAAAGCCGGAGGCGACGCGGGCGATCATGTCGCGGGTCTCCTCCGGGGTGCGCATGCCGGAGCGCGCGGTGAGCACGTAGCCGTAGTACTGGGTGAGGCCCTCGTAGACCCAGAGCAGGTCGTCCTGCATAGGGACGTTGAAGTTCGGGGTCCAGAGGTCGGCGGGGCGGCGGAACTTGCCGTTCCAGGAGTGTGTGTACTCGTGGGCCAGCAGGTCGCTGTTCAAAACGCCGCCGGCCCAGTCGGTGAAGTAGCTGCCGCCGGTGCCGTCCTCGCTGGACTGGTGATGTTCGAGGCCCTCGCCGCCGACGGTATTGCTCAGGGTCAGCAGGAAGTCGTAATGATCGTAATGGCGGGAGCGGAAGAGCTTCTCCGCCTGCGCCGCCAGGTTGCGGTGAAACTGGAGTTCTTCCGGGGTGATCTCGAGCTCGGCGGGCGTATCGGCGAAGACGTCGAGGTGAACCTGGTTGGCGCGGCTGGGCGAGAGATCAATGCGGGTGTAGTTGACGCCGGCGTACAGCGGCGAATCCACCAGCGTGTTGAGCGGGACGTTCTGGAAGGCGACCTCGTCGCCGCTGTTCGTGGTGGGCGTGAGCGCGGTGGCGAAGTGCCAACCGTGCGGGAGATGGATGGCGGGGGCGTACTGGATGTCGCGGGAGAAGTAGCCGGCGGGATAGAGCACCACCTGGTTCCAGGAGAGGTCCAGCAGGTTCGAGGAGAACGAGATGCGGCCTTCGGGAGGGCGAACCGGGGCGAGGAACTGGTAGCGCACGTCGAGGCTGGCGACACCATCGGGGACGGCGATGTGGAAGGCGAAGACGTTGACCCGGTCGCGCACCCAGGGGATGGCCGCACCGTTGGCGGTGATGGTGAGGCCGGCGAGCTTGGCGATGGGGCCGGTCGGAGAGTGATTCCCGGGCAGCCATTGTGGATAGAGCAAAGTCAGGGCACCGGGCGCGACCGGAATCGTCTCCTGCACGTTGACGACGCGGTGGGCGACGTCGGTAACGTCGGCGAGCAGATGGATGACGCCGGGATAGGGCGTGTCGGCGGGAGCCACGATGGGCGGCGGGAGGGACACGGGCTGGGGACCGGCGTACTGCCCGGCGCCTTGGGCGCGGGCGGCGGGGAGCAGAGCAAATAGAAGGGCGGCGGTAACGGGAAATGTCGCGCGAGTGCGGGTAAAAACCATAACGGGGTCAGTCTAATACAGAAACCCCGCTTTTCTTTGCATTCGCCAACGCCGGCTGGTGCGTATGATTGGCCAGGGAATGCCGCCTTGGATGTGAGCTCCGATCCGGATGCGTTTGCCCAACTGGTGCGGGTGCATCAGGCCATGGTCTTCAGCTTGGCGCGCCACCTGCTGGGCGATGCGGACGAGGCGGAGGAGGTGGCGCAGGAGGTGTTCTGCAAGCTGTTCCAACACGCCGAGGCGCTGGAATCGGACCGGCACGTGCTCTTCTGGCTGCGGCGGGTTACGGTACACCAGGCGCTCGACCACGGGCGGCGGCGGCGGGTGCGGCCCCGGGTGGGGCTGGAATCGGCGCCCGAACCGCTGGCGCCCGCCGCCGAGACCGATCCCTGGCGGGCCGAACGGCTGCGCGACGCCGTGGCGGCGCTGCCGCCGGAGCAGCGCGCCGCGGTGGTGCTGCGCTACGAGGAGGATATGGAACCGGGCGAGATCGCGCAACTGCTGCGCGTCTCGGTCCACACCGTGAAGAGCCGGTTGCAGCGCGCCCTGCGCCAGTTGCGCGCCACGGCGTCCGCATGCCAACCTGAGACGAGCCGGAGATGACTATCGACCGCGAACTCGAGAACGAGCTGCGCGCCGCGCTCCGGCGCCAGCCGCCGCCGCGCGACTTGACGCCCGGAGTCCTCGCGGCGGTGTGCCGGCCGGGACCGCGGCCGCGGCGATGGGTGGCGGTTCTGGCTGCGGCTTGCGTCCTGCTGGCGGTGGTGGCTGGCATGGCGCAGTGGCGCGAGCAGGCTGCCCGCCGCCAAGAGGCCGCCGCCCGCGCCGACGCTCGGCAATTGGTCTTCGCTCTGCGCTTGACCGCCGCCGACCTCGGCCGGGTGCAACGTCATTTGCATTGATGCGTGCATTCGCTCCCGGCCAGCGGAGCGTATAGACAGGTATGAAGCTCCGACACTGTGTGCCCGCTTGCCTGCTGTTGCTCATCCCGGCCATGGCGCAGCAGGCGCGGCTGCGGCTGGACCTGCCCGCGGTGGCCGCCCGCGCCTCCGAGGTGAGCGACGTCACGCTCGACGGCGCCGCCCTCCGCCTGGGCATGGCGTTCGTCAATCACGACAGCGATGTGAGCCCGCAGGAGCGGGACATGCTCTCGCGCCTCCAGGGCATTTACGTCAAGAGCTACGAGTTCGATCATGGCGCTTCCGTCACCGACGCCGACCTGGAGCCGATCCGGGCGCAGCTCCGCGGCCCGGGCTGGACGCGGATGGTGCGCGTGCAGCAGCGCGACCGCGGCCGGGGGGATGAAACCGACGAGGTGTACCTCTGCACCGACGCGAGCGGAAACATTCAAGGGATGGCGGTCCTCTCGCGCCAGGCGAATGAGCTGGACGTGGTGAACATCATCGGCCGGATCGAGCCCAGCGAGTTGGCCGCTCTTGGCGGACATCTCGGCATCCCCAAGCTCGACCTCAAGGACAAGGAGAAAGGCAAGTGACCCGGGCCATTCGTCTGCTCGCGTTGACCGCGCTGCTCGCCGGCATGACCTGGGCCGCACCTACGCAGTCCTTCAACGCCGTTGTCGCGCGTGCCGGCGCGGCACTCGGCGCCAAGCCCGCCCATCCCCATCTGCTGGGCTTCGCGACCTTCTTCATGCGCACCATCCACCCGCACATGGCCGGCGGGCTGCGGCTGGCGCTGTTCGAGCCGCCGCACGCGGTGGATCTGGATGCGCTCGCCACCCAGGTGCTCGACCCGGGCTGGTCGCGCATGGTGCGCGAGGATCGGCGCGACGGCGAGCGCACGCTGATCTACGTGCGGGCCGAGGGCGGCGCTTTCCGGATGCTGATCCTCACCCGCGACGCCGGCGACGGCCAGGTGGTGCTGCTGACGCTGCGCGTCCGCCCCGACCAGTTGGTCGAAGAAGCCGACCGCGACCGCCGCGGGTAATACTGGCAGCTCCGACCGGGCAGCAATGGCTGACAAAATGAACCTCGCACTTTCCTGTGCTACGATGTGCACATGCGGCGCACCATTTCGATTCGGGAGTTGCACTTGGACACTGGCCGATGGGTGCGTCAGGCGGCCGCGAGCGGTCCAGTAGTGGTGAGCGATCGCGGTCGGCCGATTGCAACTCTTCAGCCGTTCGCTCCGGAGGAACTCGGAAAGCCTCTTCCGAATCGTGAAGCAGCAATTCTGCGGCAGCCGCGGATACCTGTAGATTCAGGCCAGTATGTCACGGAGCTGCGCGAAGGCCGGTGATCTACTTCGACACGGCGTTCATCGCAAAGTGCTATTTGAACGAGGTCGGGGCGGAACGTGTACGCGCGGCCGCGCAACAGGCCAAGGGCCTGGTCTCCTGTGAGCTGGCTCGTGTTGAGTTTGCTTCGCTGTTGCGACGGCATGTGCGAGAGGGATTTCTCAGTCCTCAGGGCCTGAGGCTCGTGCGACGCAACTTTGAGCAAGACGAGCAAGACCGTGTTCTGAATTGGCTGCCAATCAACTCGGCGCTCGTCGAAGCAACCACGCTGACTCTGGAGAAACTGCCGCCCGCGCTGTATTTGCGGTCGGGGGACGCTCTGCATTTGGAATGCGCGCGTCACCATGGCTACGCGCAGATCTACTCCAACGACCGGCATCTTCTCGCCGCTGCCCCGCATTTTGCACTGGAAGGAATTAATCTGGCCGCCTGAACCGCATCCGCGTGGTATGCTGATCAGGACGCTTAATATCACACGGGTGCGTGTGGTGTGGTGCCCTCGGCCTTGGGGTCTGCCTCCGGTTTAGGAATTCCCGCCTTCGTTCAAGTGCTTGCAGGCTAGCCGCCTGTTTCCACAAGCCGTTTGTTTTTCGCGTACAACCGATGGATTGGGCGAGGTGTGTCCCGCGCGCGGGGCGGATTTTGTCCGAGGAAAGTTCTGTATTCATGACCACGTTCCACGAGCTGGCGATTTCGCCGGCGATTCTCGAGCGCCTGACCGCGGCGCAATTTACGATTCCCACCCCGGTGCAGGCGGCCACGCTGGCCCCGGCGCTGGCCGGCCAGGACGTGCTGGCCACGGCGCAAACCGGCACGGGCAAGACCCTGGCCTTTCTGATTCCGGCGATGGAGCGTCTGCAACAGGCGCCGCGCGGGAAAGTGACAGGATTGATCCTGACCCCCACGCGCGAGCTGGCGATGCAGATCGCGGCGCAGTACGAGCAGGTGCGTCCGCGCGGGCTGGCGCCGGCGGCGCTGGTGGTCGGCGGGCTCTCGGAGCGGCCGCAACTCGAGGCGATCCGCCGCGGCGCGGCGCTGGTGGTGGCAACGCCGGGGCGGCTAGAGGACTTCCTGCAACGGCGGCTGGTCCGGCTGGACGGCGTGCAGCTTTTGGTGTTGGACGAAGCCGACCGGATGCTGGACATCGGCTTTCTACCCGCCATCCGGCGCATCGCGGCGGCGCTGCCGCAAAAGCGGCAAACTCTGTGCTTCTCCGCGACCCTGGCGCCCGAGGTGGCCAAGCTGGCGCGCGACTGCATGAGCGAGCCGGCGCGCATCGCGGTGGGTTCGGTGAGCAAGCCGGTGGACACGGTCAAGCTGCACGCTTACGAGGTTGCCGACGGAAGCAAGCTGGCGCTGCTGCAGTGCCTGCTGGGGCGGGAATCGGGACGGTGTCTCGTCTTCGCGCGCACCAAGCGCGGCACCGAGCGGCTGGCCAAGACTCTGGAGCGGGACGGCTTCACCGCCACCATGATCCACGGCAACCGGTCGCAGTCGCAGCGGACCAAGGCGCTACACGGCTTCCAGCGCGGCAACTTCCAAATTCTGGTGGCCACCGACGTGGCGGCGCGCGGCATTCACGTCGAGGACGTGGCGCACGTCATCAACTACGACTTCCCCGAGGCGCCGGACGACTTCGTACACCGGGTGGGACGCACCGGACGCGCGGGCGGCTCCGGGCTGGCTTCGACCTTCGTGAGCCGTGCGGAGATGGGCGATCTGCACCGCATGGAGCGGCACTTGGGCATCCGCCTGGAGCGGACGGCAACGCCGGCGGGCATGCCGGCCGTGGCGCCGGCGCCGGTTGCGGCGGCAGCGCCAGCGGCACGCCCGACTCCCGCGGCCAAGGCAGCCCCGGAGCCGCGGCGGCCGCAGATTCGGACGTTCGCCCCGGCCGGGCAGCGTCCGGGAAGCCCGCGGCCACGGCGCTGGCAGCACCACGAGGCGCGGCGCGACCGGCGGCCCGCGTAGGCCTGGACTAGAACTCAATTCACCGTCAGGCCGAGATTCACGCTGCCGGCATGGCTGCCGCTGGTCGCGGTGACGGTCAACGTGTAGCTGCCGGCAGGGGTTGCCGGATTGGGGGGCGGGGGCGGGGTAACCGTCCCGCCGGAACTCCCGCCCCCGCAAGCCGCCAGCGCCACGGCAAGAATCACCGCGTCCAGCGATGCCGCAGTCGCGAGCGGCCCGTGGCGACGTTTAGCCAAGTACAGCGACGCGGCGAGTATTAGGAGCGTCGCTCCCCACCCAAGCGGCCACCTCCGGTTCGGCAGCTTCCCCCATGGCGCCGCCCACGATCCCGCGGTGGTGGAGACGGTGACGGTAGCGGCTGCGGAAGTTCCCGACAGGGTAACGCTCGCCGGACTGACGGTGCAGACCGCGCCCGCCGGCGCGCCGGTGCAGGAAAGCTGGGCCGTACCCGAGAGCCCGCCGCTCGCGGCGACCGCCACCGGAAAGGAAGCGGTCTGCCCGGCAGAGACGGTGGCCGCAGGGTCGCAGGCGCCTACCAAAATACCCGGCGCGGAAGTTGCCGGCGTGCCATCCCACTGCTGCGCCAACTGCGCCGCGTCGAGCGAACCGAGCCCGGTAACCGTGTCATAGCCGGGGCCGGCGCAGTAGCCGATCGCGGTGACGCCGGAGGTGCAGTCCGGCGTTCCCGCGGTACAGGGTTCGCGGTTGTTTCCGAGAGTGACGTCGTGCCAGACGCCGCTGCCGGCCTGAGCCAGAGCGTACAACTTGGGATTGATGTTCCCCAGGCCGGGCGCCGTCGCGAACCCGTGGCTGAGGCGGTACTGGTTCAGCAGCGCCAGGATGCCGGCGAACATGGGCGTGGGCGCGGACGCTCCACCGATTTCCGTAAAACTAGCCGGCGGATAGGCGCCCGTGCAGGGAGTGGCGGCCTCCGAACACACAATGTAGGGATCGTGAAACGCGGACGCCGTGAACGCGATGTCGGGCACGAGACGCTGGGTGGCCGAGGCTTGACTGACGCCCTGCTGCCATAGGGGTTGGGGATATAACACGCTGATGCCGCCCCCGCCGGAGGCCAGACGCGCCAAGCCGCGAGCGGCGAAGGCGGCGTGGTCGTTCCAGACCATCTCGGGGATATAGCCCATGGCCGAGCCGCCTTGCGCGGCGTTTGCCCCCCAGTCGGTCTGTGCGCCCTCGTCGAACTCGGTGCCGCCCACCGCGGTGACCTCGGGAATCGAGGCGGGGTAGTGAACCGCGAGGCCGTGGCTGACCTCCGCCTCGGCTTTGGCATCGCAATCGGCGGCGCCGCTGTCGCCGGAGCCGTTCACCATGGTGATGCCCTCGACGTTCCCCTGGAGCACCTCGGCCTCGAACGCGGCGGCCCCAGCCGTGGTGACGTTGAGCTCGCAAGTACCAAAGCTCTCGCTGACGATCGGCGCCAGATCCTGGTCAATGGCGTAGGCGACGGCGTCGAAGGCGTTGATTGGTGCGGGCCCCAGCGCGGCTTCGCCGCGCGCCCCGCTTGTGCTCGCACCGGCATGGGGACCCCGGAGCCCCATGCCGGTGCTGCGCTCGCGGGGACCGCGCCTGCATTGCTTGCCGGGGGCGGTCCGCCCTGCGGAATTCCGCGGCCCTTCGCGCCGACTTTGCCCACAGTGCAAACGGC
>DATNAC010000079.1:0-10420 GCA_035573035.1 Terriglobales bacterium | reverse complement strand
TCTTGCTGGAGACGCTGGAGTCCTGCCGCTGGAACAAACAGCAGGCGGCCGACCGGCTGAAGATTCCCTACAAGAAGCTGCTCGCCCGCGTCCAGCTCCATGCCCTGGAAAGCAAATGACGCCGTAGGCCTGGAGCGTACGCTTCCCGGTTGCCGCCGGGTGGCGGCGCTGCTGCAGCGCAGTTTCGGTTTCCTGTACTTCTGGGTCTTCCTGGCGCTGCTGTTCCAGATGAACGGGCTGATAGGGCCCGACGGCATTCTGCCGGCGGCGGATTTCCTGGCGGCGGTCAAGAACAGTTTCCCCCTCGTCCAGCGGCTGCCGCTGGTGCCCTCGGTGTTGTGGCTGAGCGCCGGCACGACCGCCATCTATACGCTGTGCGCGGTGGGTCTGGCCGCGTCGGTGCTGGCGTTCTTGCGCATCTACCCACGGCTCGCGCTGGGCGTCTGCCTGGCCGGGTTTTTGTCGTTCTTGGCGACAGCGCAGGTGTTCGCCAGCTATCAGTCGGACGGGATGTTGATGACGGCGGGGCTGGTGGCGCTGTTCCTCGACGCCGAGAACCCGAGCTGGTGGAGCCTGTTCTCGCTGCGCTGGCTCTGGTTCAGCATCTACTTCGGGTCGGGGATCGCCAAGATGCTGAGCGGCGAACCGCAGTGGAGGCACCTGACCGCGCTGGACAAGTACTACGAGAACAGCCCCTTGCCCACGGTTTTGGGCTGGTATGCGCAGCAGCGTCTGCCGCACTGGGCGGAGGTGGGGATGGCGCTCACCATCCTGGTGGTGGAGCTGGGGCTGGCCTGGCTGTGCTTTGGCCCACGGCGGTGGCGGATCGTGTGCTTCTGGATCGTGACGCCGTTTCAGGTGGGCATAATCCTGACCGCCAACTACGGCTTCCTCAACTATCTGGTGCTGGCCCTGGGTTTCGCGCTGTTGGACGACCGGCATCTCGACTGGATTTTGCGGCGGAAGCCGGCGCAGGCGCGCCCGGCGCCGGCGGTTACGGTGTGGGCAGCGCGCCGGCGGGTGGCGGGGTCGGTCTGTTTGGCCGCCCTATTTCTGTTGAGCGCCGCCAACCTGGCGCAGCGGATTTGGCCGAAGTTCCCTACCCCGCGGCGGGTCAACCTGGCGCTGGAACCCTTCCGGATCGCCGACCCGTTCGGGCTGTTCGCGGTCATGACGCGGGCACGTTACGAGATCGAATTCCAGGGCACCCGCGATGGCGACACCTGGGTGCCGTACCCGCTCCGGCATCAACCCCAGGATCCGGCGCGGGCCACGGGCTTCGTGGCGCCCTACCAGCCCCGTTTCGACTGGAACCTATGGTTCGCCTCGCTCGAAACCTACCGGGACGATCCCTGGGCCGAGCAGGTCGAGCTCCGTCTGCTGAATAACGATCCCGCGGTGCTCGGGCTGTTTGCCGGGAATCCCTTCGAGCACACGCCGCCGGTGGCGGTGCGGGCGGTGTTGTGGCGGTACTGGTACTCGACCCCGGCGGAAAAGCGGCAGACGGGAGCCTGGTGGGTGCGGAAGCAGCTCGGTTTGTACGCGCCCGAAATCGCGCGAACACCGCGGGGGGCGGCGATCGTACAGATCCCGTGAGGGGTTATTCGTCGGTGCCGGCCGCGTCAGCGAGCAGGGGCCGGGTTTCGACCGGCTTCAGCGCGGGGGCGTCGTCCCACCCGGCGTTGAGCTCTTGCAGGCGCTGCCAGCGGGGCTCGACCCGGGAGCGGTAGGAGGCCAGCGCGGCGTTGTAAGCCTTATTGGCGGACTCGAGGCCGCTACCCACCGCTTGCATGTGTTTCAGGAAGGGCTGGAGGCGGCGGCCGAACTCGGCCACTTCCTCGATCAACTGCTGGACCTGCTGGCTGGCCTTCTCCTGCTGCCAGCCCTGGGCAACGACGGCGATCAGGGGAAACAGCGTGCTCGGGCTGGCCAGCACCACCGGCGTGGACAGACCCTGCCCGTATTCGATGAGCCCGAAATCGGCATCCAGCGCCGCGCGGAAGGCGCCTTCGCTGGGGACGAACATCACCACACAGGGCAGGCTGCCGGCCAGATGCCGGCTGTACTCCTTCCCTGCCAGTTCCTTCGCCCGCGTGCGCAGCACCTGGGCGAACTTTTCGTAGCAGCCACGCCGGCGGGGCTCGTCCGGCGCCTCCAACCCTTCCAAGAAGGCGGCCAGGCTCGCCTTGGCGTCCACGATCAGCTTCCGCCCGGCGGGCAAGTAGATCACGGCGTCGGGGCGCAGGCGGGTGTCGCCCTCGACCGCGACCTGGAGGTCATAGTCAATCGACGGGTTGAGGCCGCAGGCGTTGAGAATATTTTGGAGCACCGCCTCGCCCCAGGCCCCGCGCACGCCGCTGCTGGTGGCCAGGGCCTCGCGCAAGGTGCGCGCCTCCCGGGTCATGGCCGCGCCGGCGGCGGCCACCGCCGTCACCTGATCCTGCACGCGGGCCGCCGCCGCCGCGCGCGCCTGCTCGAACTCGCCGATCTGCTTTTGGTAGCTCTCCAGGCGCTGCCCCATGGCCTCGAGCGTCTTCTGCATGCCCGCCTGGCTGTTGGTGACCTGGGCCACGGTTTCGTTGCCCAGCAGCTTCAGCTCCTGTTCCGCGGCGCGTTCCCACTGCGCGGTCTTAGGCCCGAGCACCGCCTCGGCCACGCGCGGCAGGGCACGCTCGAGCTGGGCCTCCAACTCGGCCTGGCGCTGCGCGCGGCCGCGTTGACTCAGAACCCAGACCAGGACGCCGCCGGCCAGGACGCCGAGGAGGAAGTAGAAACCGGCGGCAAGCATGGCTACTTCCGCCCGGCGAGCGCCGCCTCCGCCTCGAGGCCGCGCGCCTTGGCCGCGCTGAGGGCGCGGTAGCGGGGCTCGAAACCGAGGGCCCGCGCGCGCCCCAGCAGGGATTCGAAGTCGAGGCTGATCACGGCGCCGGCGCTCTGGGTGACCTCATCCTCGATGGGGAGGTCGAAGTCGTCGGCGCCATAGCGCAGGCCCTCGAGCGCGCCCTCGTTTTGGGTGAGCACCGAGGTGCGGATGCGGGCGATGTTGTCGAGGTAAACGCGGCAGAGGGCGAGGTGGCGCAGGTACTCGGAGGTGCTCACCTCACCGCCGCCGAGCTGGGTGCCGTAGGGTTTGTAGGTCCAGCAGAGGAAGCTGGCGAGGCCGCCGGTTTCGTCCTGGAAGGCACGGATACGCTCGAGGTGTTCGAGGCGTTCCTCGATCGTCTCGTCGAAACCGATCACCATGGTGGCGGTGGTCTTCAACCCGGCGTCGAGCACGGCGCGCTGGGCTTCGAAATATTGGGCCACGGTGTACTTGAACTTGCTGTGGCGGGCACGGAAGTCCTCGGTCAGGATCTCGGACCCGCCGCCGGTGATCCAGGTCACGCCCGCCGCGCGCAGCCGCTCGGCCGCTTGCGCCCAACTCAATTTGCCGTGGTCGGCCAGGTACATGAACTCGGCGATGGTGAGGGCGTAGAACTCGAGCCGGTCGGCATAACGCCCGCGCAGCGCGGCAAACAGCTCGCAGTAGTAGTCGAGAGGTAGATGGGGGTGGAAGCCGCCGTTGAACCCCGCCAGGTCGCCGCCCAAGGCCAACAATTCGTCAATCTTGCGGAACACCTGTTCGCGGCCGAGGACGTAGCCGCCCACTTGTCCCGGCAGCCGGTAGAAGGCGCAGTAGTCGCACTGCGCCACGCAGACGTTGGTGTAGTTGACGATGCGCATGATCAGGTAGCTGCAATCGCCGGGGCGGTGGTAGCGCGCCCGCACCAGGGCGGCCAGACCGCGCAACTCGGCGTCGTCGCCCCGGGCCCAGAGCGCGGCGGCATCGGCGGGGCTCAGGCGTTCGCCGCTCCTGATCTTTTCGTACAATGACGGCATGCAGACTTAGCCTACCAAATGGACACCATCTTCACCATCGGACACTCCACCCGTCCGATCGAACAATTCCTGGCGCTCTTGACGCTGCATGGTGTCCGGCAGCTTTGCGATATCCGGACGATCGCGAAATCGCGGCACAACCCGCAGTTCGGCGAGGAGGCGCTGCGCCCCAGCCTGGAGAACGCCGGGATGGTTTACCGCCGGCTGGCGGGGTTGGGCGGGTTGCGCCACACCCGAGCCGACTCGCCCAACCAGGGCTGGCGGAACGCCAGTTTCCGCGGCTACGCCGACTACATGCAGACGCCGGAGTTCGCCGCGGCGTTGACGGAACTGGAGGGGCTGGCGCGGGACTTGCCGACCGCGATCATGTGCGCCGAGGCGGTGCCGTGGCGGTGCCACCGGTCTCTGGTGGGGGATGCGCTGGTGCAGCACGGCTGGCAGGTGTTGGACATCCTGTCGGACAAACCGCCGAAGCCGCACCGGGTGACGCCGTTTTTGCGGGTGAAGGACGGCGTACTGTCGTATCCCGTATCATGAGAAGCAGGATTGTATCCAAATACCCCAAACCGAATCCCATGCCTATGAACTGCCGCAACGCACTCTTGACCCTGGCCCTGGCATCCGCCTTGCTGCCGTTTGGCCTGCGCGCCGCCCAAGTCAACACCACCTACACCGGCGTGGTCAGCGACGACATGTGCGGGGTGAAGCACACCATGGACCCCGGCCACAGCGACGCCGAATGCACACGCATGTGCGTCAAGGGAGGCTCGGCCTACGCGCTGGTGGTCGGGCAGAAAGCCTATACGCTGCACACCAAGAACGCCCAGCAGGCGGCGGTGCTGAACAAGTACGCGGCCAAGCGGGTAGTGGTGAAGGGCGTGCTGAAGGGCGACACGCTGGAAGTCAGCTCGGTCGCGCCCGCCACCGGGAAATAATTTGCCTTATTTCGCGATTTCCGCGCGGACCAGCAACGGGACGCGGGGAAAGGCGAAGCGCTGGGCTAATTCGTCCATGGCGTTGACCTGGCAGGTGTAGGTGCCGGGGGCGAGCGGGGCGAGGGGCAGGTCGAGCTGGACCACCACGGCGTGGCGGGCAGGGTCGGTGACCTCGCGCTGGTGCAGCAGCGGGGTCTGGAAGACGCGCACTTTGCCGCGGTAGAAGGCCACGCTGGTGGCCACGTCGGGCTTGCCCGCGGCATCGAGCTTGGGGTCGTAGACCTCGAAATAAACGTAGAGATGCTGGCGGCTGGAGAAGACGTGGGTCACGCTCTCGACCAACGCCTCGCCGCTCGCGGTCAACGGGTCCTCCCGATTCGGACGGGTGGCGCTGAGCTGGCTGCCGATGAGCACCGAGCTGAGGGCCAGAGTTGAGGGTTGTTTGGCTTCCTCGGCGCCGAGGTCGGGGATGCGCACCACCGTGCCGAAGGCGCCCATCTGCCCGGACTGGTTCTCGCGGGCGGCGAGGCGGATCTCGTACACCCCCGGAGTCACGGTGAAGCCGGTGCTGTACTGGAGGTTGCGGCTCTCCAGCGCATTGCCGCCGGAGCCGCCCACCAGGCGGGAATCCAGGCGCACGGTGTCTTGCATGTGCCCGATCTGGCGCAGAGCCTGATCGCGCACCATGCCGTCCACGTCAACGGTCGGGGTGGCGTTGGCGTGGGCTCCGCGCAGCGGAATCGCCGAACCGGGGATGGCGACCGAAACCGGAATGAAGTAGCGATTCCCCGCCAGGCGGAGGAAGCCGTCATTGGCGTACACCGGGAGCGACTGGTCGGGGGTGTCGCTGGTGAGTTGGTCGAGCAACTGGGCGCGGCGGTCCGAGGTATCCATGTGGCCGATGTCGCGGTCGGCGTAGTAACCCGGACGGAAGGCCAGCTTGAGCCCGGGGCGGCCGCGCACCACGATGCGGATCTTGCGGTAGCGGCCATCCTTGGACGGGTCGGCGCTGTGGTACCCGATCAGGTAGTAGGACTCGGTATCGGTCTCGACCTTGGTGTAGGCGGGACTGAAGTCGTTGGAGTCGAGGAAGGCTTCGCCGCCGGTGTCGTTAGCCAGCGTGGCCACCGTCTCCTGTTGGCTGAACTGGCTGTTGAGGGCGTTCAGCACGGTGGCCCCGCTGTAGCTGCCCCGGCCGCGGGTACTGGCGGTATTGGCCGACCCGCCCGGGACGCGCGCTTGCAGTCCGCGCGCATCCACACTATATAACGAAACGTTGGCCTTGACGGCGGCATTGACCGCCGAGCGCAGGGTGATCTCGTTGTCCACGCCGGAGCGCGAAATACCGTCGGAGAAGAAAAGGACCGACTTCTTCTGCTCGATCGGGGCCAGCATTTCGGCCAGCGTCTGGATGGCCTCGAGACTGCGGTCGGCGTTGGCCAGGTTGAACTCGGTGTCGTCGGAGGCGAAGCTGTTGCCGTCGTCGGCGGTGCCGTCGGTGGTTCCATCCCCCCCGTTTTCGAACCCCGAGCCCGTGGATGGGTTCAGCTCGGCCAACTGCTTCATCAGTGCATCTTTATCGTCGGTGAAGTCCTGGTTGACCTGGAGGGTGTTGCCGAGCGAAGCGATGGCCACGAGGTCGGCCGGCTGCATTTGCTTCTGGACGAAGTTGTCGGCCTGCTTGACCACGTCCTCGATGTCCTCGGGTTGCATGGTGGTGAGGTCGAAGTAGAGCACCACCAGGCGGCGGTCGCGGTAGGTTTCCTTGGCCTCTTCCAGCGGGAGCGGGGCGGGCGGGGCGCCGGGCTTGCTTGCGGCGCCGCCGATCACCACCGATTCCGGGCCCTTGGTGTCGGCCACGACCGGCACCGCCGGACGCGACAGGTTTTGGAAGTCGAAGCTGGCGATGGTTTGGGGCTTGCCGTCCTCGTAGAGCGTGATCTCGCCGCGGCGCAGATCGCGCACCGGGTTGCCGTTGCGGTCGCGCACGCTAAGGTTCACCAGCACCAACGTGGTGTTGGCATGAAAGGTGGGGATCGCCTGCTGGCCCAGCGGCGACACCGCCCCAAAGGCCAAACAGCCCGCGCCCACCGCGATGGCGGCCGTTATCCGCATTAGAAGCGGTACCTCGCGACAAAGCTGATCTGGCGCATGGTACCCACGCCGGCCACTTGGCCAAACTGGGGCGAGTTGATCTGCGCGATCAGGCCTTGCCAGTTGGGGTGGTTAAGAGCGTTGGTGCCGTCGAAGCGGACGTCAAGCGAGCGGAAGTCGCCCATGCGGAAGGTCTTGGCCAGGGAGAGGTTGAGGTTGAGGGAGCCGGGACCGATGATGATGTCGCGTCCGGCGTTGCCGTAGCCGCCGGTCTGGAGAACGAAGGCGGCCGGGTTGAAGAATTGGAGATAGGCCGGATTGGCCACGGCAATCGGCTGCCCGGTGACGTCGGGGCGCAGGGTGGCGTTGACGCCCCACAGGCCTTGCAGGGCGGTATTGGCTTCGGTGGGCGAGAACGGGCTGCCGCTATGCGCGGTAAAGGCGCCCGTGACCTGCCAGTCGCCGAGCAGCGAACTGGTCCAGTCGGGTTGGTCGCCCCAGCGGTGGTTCAGGCCATACGGGAGCTGCCATTCGAAGTTGGTGCTCCAGTTGTGGCGCATGTCGAAGCTGGAGAGGGCGCGC
Source organism: Terriglobales bacterium (assembly GCA_035573035.1). Taxonomy (GTDB): domain Bacteria; phylum Acidobacteriota; class Terriglobia; order Terriglobales; family SCQP01; genus SCQP01. Next base: position 2,930 of record DATNAC010000079.1, on the reverse strand, counting down.
TCAGCGTCCAAATCGAGGTCGTTTTGCGCCACCAAGCCTCCGGTGCCGCCGCCGACGCCGATGGAGGAGGCGTCGTCCATGGATTTGGAGTAGGTGTAGGTGGAGCGCAGCGAGACGCTGTGGCTGAGGCGGCGGCTGACCACCAGGGTTCCGCCGTGATAGATCGAGCTGCCCCCGGAAGTCTCGTAGTAGAAGGGTGCGACGTTGGGAAACAATAGACCGGAGGGCGTGCGGTTGGGTGCGCGGAGCTGGTCCAGGTCGCTGCCCTGGCTGCCGGTGTAGACCACGTTCACGACGTAGTTCCGGCCGATCTGGCGCTGGACGTCAAGCAGCCAGGTTTGCACGCGTCCCAGGCGATAGCCGGGGTTCACCGCGTAGGTGTTCTCCACCGCGCCGGCGGCTCCGGCGGGAAAGCCGTTGGCGAGGCTGAGCGGCTGGCCCGCGGGCGCGATGTTGGTGACGTTGGTGACAAAGGGCTCCTGGTAGGCGAGTTGGGTGGCCATGGTGGCGTAGCCGCCGGTGTTGAGGTTGATGCCGTAACCGGCATTGACCACCAGGTTGTTCCAGGCCTTCCAGGCGAAGCCCACGCGCGGTTCGAAGGCATTGCGCTCGGGGTTGAGAATTCCGGGGGGGATGCCTCCCTGCCCGGCCAGCACGGGGCTGACGGCGGAGAAACCGGGCGCCACCGCCAGGTTGGTGAGACGGTTGTCCTGTTCGGTGTAGGGCGAGACGTACTCCCAGCGCAGGCCGTAATTCACGGTGAAGTTGCCGCGGCGCTGCCAGTTGTCCTGGAAGTAGGCATCGTCGTAGTTCTGGTGAAAGTAGAACGTGCCGCCGCCGTAGCGCAGCGTGGTCTCGCGCGCATCTCCGAGCAGGAAGTCGGCGAGATCGAATCCGGTGTACTCGCCGTTGAACTGGAAGGTGCCGCGGGCGTTGGTGTCGGTCTGGGGATCGTTCTGCACGAAGCGGAGGTCGCCGCCGATGCGGAAGGTATGGCGGCCGGCGCGGCGGACCACGCCGTCGGTGACGGTCCAGGTCTGGGAGCGGTTGAATACGGGCGCCGGGTTGGAGAGCCCCTGGAAGTTGTTGAACGTGAGGGTAGGCAGGCCCCAATCCATCGGCGCCGCAGAGACGCCGGCGATGCCCAGGTTCCCCTCGATGTTCTGGTTGAAGGCGTAGAGATTGCTGCCCAGGGTGCGGCTGCGGTTGTAGCGCAGGGTGAAGCTATCCATCCAGCCGCCGATGGGGGTGTTGAACGTGAACTGGGCGTTGATGCCACGGGTGCGGCTGGTGCCCTGCTCGATCTGGGGAAAGATACCCGGCGTGGTCGTATTGCCGCCCTGGTAGGTGAAGTTCAAGGCGATGCTGCGGCCACGGCCGCGGCCGCCCCGGCCACCGCCGCGTCCGCCGCCTCGGCCGGCGGAGGAAAAATTGTGATTGATGCGGGCGGTGAACTGGCCGCGCGTACCGAGCGCATCGGTGAGGGCTTGATAGTTGTACAGGCGGCCGGCGCCGCCGGGTGTGGGCGTCACGTTGGGCTGGGGGTAAAGCGCGATCAGACCGGCGGCGGCGGACGAGATCATGCCGGGGGAGATGGTGTTGTCCTGAAACGGCTGCCCGGTGGCGGGATTGACGATCGTCACAGGAACGGGCCGGCCGCCGGAGGAGGTGGTGACACCCTGGAAGTTGCCGGTGCGTTCCTGGGCGGTAGGCACCAGGGCGAACTGCTGGCTGAGGTTGTTGGAGTGGTTGCCGGTAAAGGTGAAGGTGTAGCTGGTGCGGCCGTTGTCCTGATAGAGGTGCGGAATGGAGAGCGGCCCGGTGACGGTGGCGGAGTAGCGTTGCACCGCGCTGTTGGGGACATTAGCCGGGGGCGCTCCGGTGACCGAGTACGGCAGGGCGTTGAGGGCAGAATCGCTCAGGGTATAGGACAAGTTGCCGTGGGGCTGGTTGAAGCGGTTGTTGAGGGTGTTGATGCGGAACCCTCCCCGGCCGCCAAAGCCGCCCCGGGCGCCGCCACCCACGCCGCCAGCACGGCCGCCGCGGCCGCCGGCAAAGCCGCCGCCACGGCCGCCCGCGATGGAGGGTAGGCCGGGAGCGCCGTTGACGCCCGGGGTTTCGCCCGGGCCAAGGCCGCCGGCGGCGCCCAGGCCCAACTGTTGCAACTGGGACTGGAGGTCGCGCTGGCCCAGGGCGCGGTTGTCGTTGCTGAAGTTGCCGTTGACCGCGACCGACTCGGTGGCGTCGTCGGTGGTCATACCCGGAACGCCGGCTCCGGCATTGGTCTCGCCGGAGGTATCTGCCGCGCCAAGCGCGGCCGCGCCGGCATCGGCGTTCAATTGGGTGGATTGGAAGCGGCGATTGCGGGCGTTGGGTCCAGGCGCCGCCGGCGCTGGAGCGGCCGCGGTTCGGATCTCGGACGCCAGCTTCAGGTGCAGGTCGAGCGGGCTGGATTGGCTCCCAACATTGACTGTTTCTTCAATGGGGACGAAGCCGGGCATCTCCGCCTGGAGGCGGAATGGACCGGTATGGCCGACCCGGATGTCGAACTTGCCATCGGAACCGGTGGAGGTAAGCAGCGTTTTGCCGCTGGCGGCGTCGTTGATGCTGACCTGGACGCCGGGAACGGGCACGGCGCCGGCGTGCACTTGCCCTTGAATGCTGCCGCCGACAGGTGCAGGGGCTTGCGCCCGCGCCATCACCAGCAGTGACGCCATGATCCATATTGATGGGCGCGGGCCCCAGCGCGGAAGGCCACGCGCCCGGCGTTTCCGGGCGCCTTCGGCTTCTGCTCGCACCGGCATGGGGACCCCGGAGCCCCATGCCGGTGCTGCGCTCGCGGGGACCGCGCCTGCATTGCTTGCCGGGGGCGGTCCGCCCTGCGGAATTCCGCGGCCCTTCGCGCCGACTTTGCCCACAGTGCAAACGGC
>DATNAC010000078.1:0-27236 GCA_035573035.1 Terriglobales bacterium | reverse complement strand
TTACCTCCACCGTCTGGCTCGAGGTGCCGAGCGTAAGCTTGATGTTGACCGTGGTGGTGGCCCCTACCGAGACGCCCTGGTTCTCCACCTTGCTGGTCTGGAAGCCGTCCTTGGTGGCCTGCACGGTGTAGTTGCCCAGGCGCACATTGGTGAAGATGTAACGCCCCTCGGCGTTGGTTTGGAGCGGCTGGGTCGCCCCGGTGTCCTTGTCGATCAGCAGCACCGTGGCCCCGGGAATGGCCGCGCCGCTGGGATCGGTAATCACCCCCGCCACTACGCCGGTGGTGTTGGCCTGCGCCTTCAGAGCCGCGGGCGCCGCTACCAGACACAGACACAGCACCGCCGCGCACAACAATGTCCAGAAATTCTTGATTTTCATAGCTTCATCCACACATGTACACAAATCCCGAAGCCACCAGCGGGATACCTGGGTTCCCCGTTGCAAGCGGCGTCGGCTAGCGGTTGGAAGCGCTGGCCGCCGTCAGTTGGTTGGTGATTGGCGTCGCCGCCGTCCGGTTGTAGGCCGGCACGGTGGTGGACTCCAGATGCTGGAAGTCGGCCTTGGCGGCCGCCAGCTTGGCTTCGATATCGGCGACCACCTTGACTTGGGTCTGGGTCGGCTTGAAGTCCAGGCCGCCGGCTTCATCCGATGCGCCCTGGCCCACCGCGCCGCTGGTCCAGATCAGGTTCATGTAGACGTGGTACGCCACCGGAAAATGTTTGTCGTCGCTGAGCATGTCGGCTTCGGTGACCAACTGGTGCTCGCACGCCAGGATGTCCGTATCCAGCTTGGCGCTGGCGTCGCTCTTGGCGCCGTCCTGCAGTTGCTTCCGCCAGATCTCCATCTGGTTCACCATGTTGCTGGTTTCGGTGATGTCGTCGCGCAGCCGCACCTGCATCGCGGTGGAAGCCTGCAAATCGGCGTCGCTGGTGCGGACCTCGGGGTCCTTCACCACGGAAAAGGGTTGGGTGAACGGCTTGCCGTCCAAGGTGAACCGCACCTGGTAGTTCCCCGGCGCCGCCACCGGAATCCCGGTGGTCGGGGTGATGCCCCAGTGCGTGATGGTGCGGATGTCGGTGCCCTTGAACCGCATCTCGTCCCAGATGTGCGGGTTCTCGGGCGGCGTCGTCCGCAGCTCGACGAGCTTGGGCCCGTCCAGATGCAGGTCCCAGTAGGCGCCGTTCAACCCGGCATGCGCCTGCACCTCCTGGGTGCGGATGACCTTGCCGGCCGCGTCCAGTATCTCCATCTTCACCGGACCGGCATTTCCCACCGTGAACTGGAATTGCGGACGCTCCGGATCGGCCGCGGTGGGATACACCCCGCGCGCCAAGCGGAACACCGGCCCCGGCACAAACAAATGATCCTCATCGGTCGGGGCGGTCAGCTTCCCGGTCTGCTCCAGCACCTCGATATCGGGCAGAATGTACAGCCCGCGGCCATAGGTCGAGATGTCCACGTCGTGGAAACGCTTCTCCACGTTGATCCAGCTCACCGGCGCCGGCGGCAGCCCGGTGTTGAACTTGACCCAGTGGCCGCCGTCGTCCAGCGAGTAAAAGAAGGCGTGCCCGGTTCCGGCAAAGAGCATGCCCTTGCGGTTGGGGTTCTCCGCCACCGACATTACGTAGTCCAGCGCGTTGCCGGTGGGCAGATCGCCGGTGATGTTCTTCCAGGACACCCCGAAGTCGGTGGTCTTGTAGATAAAGGGCTGCCGGTTGTCCACCATGTGCGCGTCGATCGCCACATACGCGGTTCCGGCGTCAAAGTTCGATGGTGAAATCTGCGACATCGTGGACCAGGCCGGGATGCCCTTGAGATTCCGCGTTACGTCCACCCAGTGCGCGGCCGCGCTCGCGGTCTCGCCGTCCTTGGTGTACCAAATCTTGCCGTCGTTGGTGCCGGCCCAGATCAGCCCGCGCTGGAGGGGCGAGGGCGCGATCGCCCACACCACCTCGCCATCGAACTGGCCCAGGTTGTCGCCCTCGATGCCGCCGTTGGAGACGATGCGCGAGGGGTCCTGGGTCGAGAGGTCGGGGCTGAACTCGCTCCAGGAATCGCCCTGGTCGGAGGTCTTCAGCACCATCTGGCAGCCGTAAAACACGTTGTTGTGGTTGAAGGGATCGATCGCCACCGGCGCGGTCCAATGGCAGCGGTACTTGGCCTCGTTGGGCGGGGAGTCGAGCGAGATCATCCAGGGCTCGACCGAGTGCGACTCGCCCTCGCGGGCGTCGTAGCGGGTGAGCTTGTTTCCGTAGCAGCTCGCCCAAACGATGTTGGCATCGGTCGGGTCGGGAACGGTAAAGCCCGATTCGCAACCGCCAATGCCCGACTGCCACGCCAGCGCCGGAGCCCCGCCGCGGCCAAAGCCGCCGCCGCGCGCCGCCGGCGGACCGCCCACCAAAGCGTCGGCGCTGAGGGGCGCCGCGTCGTCGGCCGGGGCGCCGCGCCCGCGGCCGCGGCCGCCCGCTCCCGCCGCCGTCGGCATGAAGGTGTCCGCGGGCATGCGCGCGTTCCCGATCGGCTCCGATACCGTGCTCGGACCGCGCCAGGTGCCGTTGTCCTGGCGGTTGCTATAGAGCCAGTAGGGCACGCGGTTGTCGCTCGCCACGTGGTACATCTGCCCGTTGGGCAGCGACACCGACAGCACCTGCCCGGTGCCGGTCGAGATGCTCGACCCGCCGTCCTCGGTCAGCGCGTAGCGGCCGGGAATCTTGGGGTCCATCCAGATGTCGTGGCAGTCGCCGCAGCTCGCCTGCCGCGGCGCGTTGGCGTTGAAGCCTCCGCCACCGCCGCCGCCGCTGAACAATTTGCCGCCGTCCAGAGAGCGGTGGAAGCCGCTGCTCGAGATCAGCACCTCGTCCGGGTTCTGCGGGTTGACCGCCATGCGGAAGTAGTAGCCCGCGCGCCCGATCAGCGAGCGGTCCCAACTCGCGACGCTCCAAGTGGCGCCGGCATCGTCTGAACGCCAAAGCGAGCCCTGGTCCGCGGTCTGCATCAGCGCGTACATGCGCTGGCCGTTTGAGGGGGCGATCGCCACCGCTACCTTGCCCACCGGCGCGTGCGGCATGTTCTGCGTAATCTTGTTCCAGGTCAGGCCGCCGTCGTGGGAGATATACACCCCGCTGCCGGCCCCGCCGCTATTCTCCTGCCAGGTGTGTTCCTCCACCTGCCACATTCCGGCCAGCATCGTGTCCGGATGCTGCGGGTCGATGGAGAGGTCCGAGCAGCTGGTCTTGGCGTCCACATGCAACACTTGCTTCCACGTGGTCCCGCCGTCTTCCGAGCGGTAGACGCCCTTCTGCCCCTCGCCGGAAAGGTGCCCTTCCGAGCAGACGAACACAATATTGGGGTTGGTGGGATGGACCACGATGCGCGCGATGCGCCCGCTGTCTTCCAGTCCCATATGCTGCCAGGTGGCCCCCGCGTCGCTCGACTTGTAAACCCCATCTCCTTCGACGTCGCTGATGCGGATCACCCAGGGTTCGCCCGTGCCGACCCAGACCGTGTTGGGATCGCTCGGCGCCAGTGCCAAGGTGCCGATCGCCGCCACGTCCTGCTTATCGAAAATCGGGACGAAGGTCTTCGCGCCGTCGGTGGATTTGTACAATCCGCCGCTGGCATTGCCTAAGTAGTAAACGTTGGGGTCGCCCGGCACCCCCACCACCGAGGCGATGCGGCCTCCGGTGGCGGGTCCCATGTAGTAAAACCGCGGGCTGGCTACGTTGACGGCGCGTTCCGGGCCGGCCGGGCCGCGTTGGGCGACCAGGGAAGCGGGCAGCGCGGCGAAGCACAGCAGTGCGAGCAGCGAACGAAAACGCATGGGCACCCCTTGGATAATGCATCCAGGCAAACGCTGCTGATCGTATCACAGATGCTGGCACGTTGATGAGCCATTTTTCGCAATATGTCGGGTACGGTACCTATTTCCCGCAACGACCGCCCCCGGTGCCCCAGTTTTCTATAATCTCCCCATGGAACTTCCCTGGGTGCTGGAGCCAAACGAGGCGCGGGTGCTGGGTTCGCTGCTGGAGAAAGAATCCACAACCCCCGAGTACTACCCGCTCTCGCTCAATGCCCTGATCAACGCTTGCAACCAGAAGTCGAACCGCGATCCGGTGCTGGAGTTGGAGGAAGAGGACGTACGCCGCGCGCTGCACCGCCTGCAGGAAAAGCTTCTAGTGCGCGTAAGCACCGACGGTCGCGTGGCGAAGTACCGGCACCAGCTGCAGGAGGCGCTGAACCTGACCCGGGGCCAGACCGCCCTGCTCTGCGTCCTGCTCTTGCGCGGCGCCCAAACCCCCGGCGAGTTGCGCGGACGCACCGACCGCCTGTACAACTTCGCCGAGCTGGACGACGCGCATGCCGCGCTGCAGCAACTCATCCAGCATGACCCGCCCCTGGCGGCGGCGCTGCCGCGCGCCCCCGGCACCAAGGAGATCCGCTACGTGCAGTTGCTGACCGGCGCGCCCGCGGCCGCGGCCGCCTCCGCGGCGGACACGTCGCCGCGCGAAGGTTTGGGCGACCGTGTCGCCCGGCTTGAGGAAGAGCTGGACGCCATCCGCCAGAGGGTGGCCCAACTCGAAGCCGCAACCCGGCGCGCTTATTGATAGTTGGAGGTGGTCACCAGCGTCTTCTGCCACTCCGCGTAGGGGCCCTGGAAGTCCTCGATGCCCTCCCCGCCGCAATGCCAAATGCGCGTGGCCACTTCGTCAATCAAGTCGTGGTCGTGGCTCACCAGCAGCACCGTTCCCTGGTACCGCTGCAAGGCAATGTTGAGCGCGTTGATGGACTCCAGGTCGAGGTGGTTGGTGGGCTCGTCCAGCACCAGCAGGTTGGGCTGCTGCAGCATCAGCATGCAGAACAGCAGCCGCGCCGCCTCGCCGCCCGAGAGCACGTCGGTCTTCTTGTTGGCCTCGTCGCGCTGAAACAGCATCTGCCCCAACAGCCCGCGGATCTGCTCCTGCGAGGCGCCCGGATCGAACTGGTACAGCCACTCGAACACCGTGGTCCCGCCCTGGATGAGGGCGCGGTGATCCTGGGCGAAGTAGCCGATCTGGGCCTCGTGCCCCCACGTGACCCGCCCGCCGTCGCGGAACGCCCCCTCGTAGCCGCTGGTCTGGCGCAGCGCTGCCTCCGTCACCGTGGGCGAGCCGCTCAACAGCGCCTGCAGCAAGGTGGTCTTGCCCGTGCCGTTGCGCCCCATGATGGCGATTTTCTCGCCGCGCATGAGCTTGGCGCTGAAGCCGCGCAGCACCGCCTTGCCGTCGTAACTCTTGGTCAGCTGCTCGAACTCCAGCACGTGCTTGCCCGAGGGCCGCTTCATCTCGAACTTGATGAACGGGCGGGCGATGTTGCTGCGCGCCAGCTCGGTGACCTGCAGCCGCTCCACCTCCTTGCGGCGCGATTGCACCTGGCTGGAACGCGTGCCCGCGGCGAAGCGGGCAATGAACTCGTTCAACTGCGCAATTTTCTTCTCCCGCTGCGCGTTCTGCGACTCGATCTGCGAGCGGATCTGGGTCTTGGCCATCACCATGTCGTCATAGGCGCCGGTGTAGGTGATGATGGTTTGGTAGTCGATGTCGGCGATGTGGCTACAGACGCTGTTGAGGAAGTGGCGGTCGTGCGAGATGACGATCAGCGCCCCGTCATAGTTATTCAGAAACCCCTGCAGCCAGTAAATCGAGTCCAGGTCGAGGTGGTTGGTGGGCTCATCCAGCAGCAGCGCCTGGGGATGTCCGAACAGCGCCTGCGCCAGCAGCACCCGCACTTTCTGGCCACCTTGCAGCTCGCCCATCCTGCGCTCATGCACGTCGGAGGGGATATCCAGCCCCTGCAATAAAATGGCGGCATCGCTCTCGGCGGAGTAACCGTCCTCCTCGCCCACGACGCCCTCGAGTTCCCCGAGCTGCATCCCGTCCTCGTCGCTCATCTCCGGCTTGGCATAGATGGCCTCGCGCGCCTCCATCGCCGCCCATAGCCGCTTGTTGCCCATGATCACGGTGTCGAGCACCCGGTAAGCGTCGAAGGCGAACTGGTCCTGACTCAGCACGCTCATCTTGCGCGGCCGCACCACGTTGCCTTTGGTCGGCTCGGCGTCGCCCGACAAAAGCCGCATGAAGGTGGTCTTGCCGGAGCCGTTGGGGCCGGTGAGACCGTACCGGCGTCCGGCGATAAAAGTGGTGGTGACCTCCTCGAACAGGATCTTGCCACCAAAGCGCATGGTGAGGTTCTGGACCGAAAGCATAGCCAAACTAAGGAAAATGGAGTGGAGCCCGCCGCAAGCTCGGAACTGGGGCTCCTTGTCAGCGTAGCACGGCCAGTTGAGGCCTCGCCCAAGTTGCTATATATTGTATCCACCGGGCCTGCTCGGACGGACATTGTGTGTGGAGGTCGTATGGGGCGTTTGACGGTTGGCAGTGTCATCCTCCCGTCTCCGAACCCGCAAGCAGAGGCGGGGGATCGGTATCGTTTCGGTGAGTTCGAGTTGTGCGAGGCACGGCGCCAATTGTGGCGCAACGGCTGCCCCGTGCCCCTCACCGCGCGCGCGCTTGATCTTTTACTGGCACTAGTACGGAATCCGGGCCGCGTGCTCACCCGGGAAGTGCTCAAGCGCCACGTTTGGGGAAACCTGGCGGTCGAGGACTCGAACCTCACCGTCCACCTGTGCCTGCTGCGCAAGGCGCTGGGCGCCGGCCAATCCTATATTGCCACCGTGTCAGGGCGCGGCTACCAGTTCGTCGAACCGGTGATCTCGCCGGCTCCGGACAGCGCGCCGGCGCCGCCGCTGGTCGCGGTGGCTGAAATCCGCGGCTGGGGACCCGCCTTGCGCTTCCCCGATTTGGGGCCGGCCTTAACCCGGCTTTTGGTGGTCGCCCTCGCCCAAGCGCCCGGAATTCACGTGTGCCAAGCCGGCGGGAGGGCCAGTTGGCGATGTGAAGCCAGCTACCAGGAACTGGGCTCCACGCTGCGCGTGACCGCGGAGTTGATCCGCACCCAGGATGGCGCCGTGGTCTGGGCCGAGCGGCGCGATTTCGATGCCCGCGCCGCCGAGGCCGGCTTTGCTCTGCAAGACAGCGTGGTGAACTGGCTGCGGCCCGAAATCGCCGCCGCCCTCCGCGGCGGGCAATATTAATAAGAACGGCGCGGGGTCAACACCCCGCGCCGTCCAGGTTCGGCCGCGTAAAAAATTAAAAGGTGATCTTGGCCACGATCTGGATGGTCCGGCCTCCGTGATCGCTGTTGGAGTCCACCGCCTGGTAGGCCTGGGTCACTCGGCCGAAGGTGGTGGATTGCAGGTTCTTGCTGGCGGTGTTGAAGGTCTCCGCCGCCCCGCCCCAGAAAAAGTTGGCGTTGTTGAAAGCGTTGAGGAATTGCACTTGAATCTGGCTGCCGATGCGCTCGGTGAGCTTGGTATCTTTCACCAGCGAGAAGTCGGGCAGGAACAGCGGCGCGTCGTACAGGAACATCCGCTGGCACAGCGCACCCGGGGTGTTGCAGGCCTGCAGGACCTGGGTGTTGGTCTGCGCCCCGTTGGCGCCCAGCAGCGATTGCGGCAAGTACCACACCGCCCCGGGTGCGGGTGAGGGCGTCTTATACACCCCCAACTGGCTCTGCAGCTGCTGTGTCGACATCCCGCTCAGGATTACGCCGCCATCGTACTGATCGAACGTGCCGCCCAGCCCTCCCGTCAACAGCGTCGGGCGCCCGCTCTGCAACAGGATGTTGCTGTCAAACGACCAGCCGCCGATCACATCGTTAACCAACCCGTTGGCGTTGCCCCAGCGGTGCCCCTGCCCGAACGGCAGCTCCCAGATCGAGAAGAACTTGAAGGCGTTGCGGATGTCGAACGGCGCCGGCCCTTTCATGTAAGTCGGGTCGCGCAGCGTGACCTCGTTTTCGAAGTTCGCGCCGCTCCGCTGCCAGTCGTCGGTGAGGCTCTTACTGAAGGTATAGCTGGCGTTGACGGTCAAGCCGTGCAGCGGGCGATGCCGCACCTCCACAATCAAGGCGTTGTAGGTGGACTGCAGTCCGTTTCGCAATTCGAAGGAGCCGCCCTGGGCATCCGGGTTCACCAGCAACAGGTTGCTGGGATAGCCCGCATTGGTGAAGTTCTGCCAGAAGTTGAATGTGGTGGCCAACGAGTTGGCCAGGGTGCCCGCCTGTCCGTTGTTTAGGTCCCGAATGAAGGTCCCATTGGAAAAGTTGGGATCCGATTGCGCACCGGTCTGGGAACCGGTAAAGGCGGCGGTCAGAATCGGTACCGGAGCCTGTCCCGCCAACCCCTGGTCGGCAAACGATTTTCCCCCGGAGGCCGCCAGGTTGGCCTGCGCCTGCTTGAACTCCTGCAAAAAGCCGCTTTCAAAGATGTTGGTCTCGTTCAGGTTGAGCTGCTGCCACAGCCCCACGCCGTGATTGCCGACATAGCGCACCTCCAGCGCGGTGTGTTGCCCGAGCGAGCGCTGGATGCCCGCCGACCAGCTCTGCACTGAGGGCATGTGCAGGTTGGGGTCGAACACGTTGACCGAGTTGGAAGTGGAGAGCGGGTTGAGCGCGATCTGGCTCTGGAACGTGGCCGGGGTTTGAACTACCGCCGGGATGTTCATGCCGCCGATCTGAATCGAGCCGGCATTGAAGAGCCCCGCCGGCTGGCTGGCGGCGACCGGCGCCGCCTCCGCGTCCTGGGTACCGGCAAACCCGGGATTGCCGGCGGCAATGCTATTCCAGTTCTCCAGCCCCTCGCGCGAGTAGGCGATCGAGTAGCCGGCGCGTAACACCGTCTCCCCGCCCTGTCCGAACCAGCCCCCGCGCGGCTGCCAGGAGATGCCCACGCTGGGGGCAAACCCCTTGTACCAGTTGTTGTACCACTGCTTGCCTAAATCGTTGGTGAACGTGGGCACCGCACCGGTCAGGGTGCCGGGCTTGAACAAGTTCCCCGCACCCGAAACGCCATAGGCGGCGTTGACCCCGCCATCGGCGATGAAGTACTGGTTGTAATCGTCCACCGGCACCCCCTCATACTGCCAGCGCAGGCCGTAGTTGAAGGTGAGATCGTTCCGCACCCGCCAGTTGTCGGCAAAGAAGAGTCCCAGGTCGGTCTGGTGATACTTGTCCACCCCGGGCAGGCCGGTTACGAACGTGCGCTTGGTGGGATCGAAGGCCACGGTGGAGCTGTAGCTGGTGACATTGCCGGTAACCAGGCCGTAAATGTCGCCGGCCGCGACCAGGTCGGCGTTGCTGATGCCCGGCAAGTTGCCGGTCGTGAATGCCGCCTCGGCGGGTTCGTTGCCGCTCAGCCCCACGCCCACCTGCGCCACCTCGTTGCCGCTGTTCACATCCATGAACAGGGCCCGGCTCACGGTTGCGCCCATGGTCAGGTTGTGGTTGCCCCTCACCCAGGCGAAGGTGTCGTTCAACTGGTAGACGTTGTCCCACTCCTGCGTCGGCCCAAAACCTAAATACGGGTCCGTCATCTCGCTCGGCAGCGTGGGCTGCATGCGGATCGCGCCCACGTTGGTCTGGATGGTGGGATAGATGGTCGGCGTCTGGTTAAAGTTGAAACTCGAGGGGCTGTTCTGGAAACCGACGCGCAGTTCGTTGCTCTGGCTCGGCGATACCGCCCAGCGCCAGGCCAGGGACCAGATGGCGCGGTTCGCCCCGTAGCCAAACTGGTTGGTGTTGAACGGCGCCACCGGATACGTATAACCCCCGCCGTTGAGGTCGTCCGGGAAAATGATCAAACGGCTCAGGTGGTAGTCGAACTCCAGCGAGTGGTTCTGGTTGATGTTGTAGTCGCCGCGGAAGTCGGGGTTGGTCTGGGCATTGCTGCCGCTCAACGGAAAGTTCAGCAACTGCTGGTAGGTCGAGGGCGGGGTGGAAAACGTCACGCCGCCCACTTTGGTGGCGCCGGAGACTTGCCCCAGCATGGTGTTGATGAACGGATCCGGCGTGGAGTTGAAGCCGTTGGCGGCCGCCATTTGCAACAAGTTGGCCTTGCACAGTGGCGTCCCGCTGGTCGAGGAGCACGTCACCCAGGATGGGGTGCTGCTGGGCACTCCCCCCTGCGGCGTGTAGTCGAGAATGCCGCTGGCGGCGTCCGGGTTCAGGATCGTCGCGTTCTGCACCGCCCCCTCCGGCTGCGTAAAGCGGGTCATATCGAAAAAGAAAAACAGCTTGTTCTTCCAGATCGGACCGCCGATGCTGAAGCCGTACTGGTTGAAGCGCATCACCGGGCGCGGCTGGCCGCTCAGGTTGTTGAAGTAGTAGTTCGAGTTGAGCGCGTCGTTGCGGAAGTAATCGAACACCGAACCGTGGAAGGCGTTGGTGCCGCGGTTGCTGGTGAAGTTGATCTGCACCGCGCCCTCGCCCGTCTGGTTGGCCGAGCCGGCGGCGCTGACCACGTCGAATTCGCTGGTGTCGCTCACGTTGGGCGTGATCATGGTGAAGATCGGATCGCCCGACTTGCCTGACTCCCACTGCGCCGAAATGCCGTCGATCGTGATGTTGATGGCGCCCCCGGGCAGACCCTCGGCGCTCGACTGGCGCGGCGCCCCCATGGTCTGGATCGCCGGATCGGTCTGCGTCAGCGAGTACAGCGCGCTCGAGGACGAAGCCGAAGGCAGATCGGTGATCACCTTGCCGGTGATCGAGGTGCCGACCGAGGTCTGCTCCGATTGAATCACGCTCTGCCCCGCCTCCACCGTCACCGAGGCGGATTGCGTGCCCACCTTCAGCACGGCTTTCAGGTTGTAGGCTTGATTGGCGACGATCGTCACCGCCTGGTAGGTGCCGGTTTCAAACCCGGGCGCGGTGACCGAAACCGTGTACTCCCCCGGAGCCACGTTGGCGATGCTGAAGTGGCCATCGGCGCCGGCGCTGGCCGCCAGCGTAATCCCCGTGGCAGCGCCTTTCACCTGGACTTTGGCCCCGGGTATGGCGGCGTTGCTCGGATCCATCACCGTCCCCGCCAGCGTACCGGTGGGGTTCGCCTGCCCCCAAAGGGGCAATCCACATACTCCCAATGCAATCACAAAACACGACCAACGAAGAACAGTGCGCAGCGGCATGACAAGTCCTCCGTTTCCGAGTCTCCTCCCGGCCGCGCCAAGGCGGCAAGTTATAACACATTAAGAGATATTAAGAGCCTTTGGTCCGAGCCGGCCAGTAAGGGCCAAAGCGCGTTATGCTGTGGAGCATGTCCAACTCCATCTCCCGCCGTGCGTTCTCGCGCGCCGCCGCCGGGCTGCTGGCCGGAGGCGGTTTGGCCGCCAGCTTGCCCGCGCAACCCTCGCTGCCCCAAGCTGCGGCGCCCTCGCCGAACTCGACCGATGCCGAGGTGGATGCCAAGCTGGCCCGAGTCCTGGCTCTCTACGGCGACCGCCTCGCCCCGGAACAGAAGCAGCGCCTGCGCCGCACCATCGCCGGCCACGTGGCCATGCTGGCGCCGGTGCGCGCCGTGGCCCTGACCAATGCCGCGCCGCCTCAAACGGTCTTGCGCCTGGCCCATAAAGACGCAGCGGGGAAACAGCAATGATTACCCCGGAAGTCCTCTTTCTCCCCATTGCCGAGCTGGGCCGGCGGATGCGCGCCCGCGAGTTCGGTCCGGTCGAGCTCACCCAGGCCTATCTCGATCGCAGCCAGCGTCTCGGGCCGCGGCTCAACGCGTACGTCACCCTCACCCGCGACCGCGCGCTGCGCCAGGCGCATACGCTGGAACAGGAACTCCACTCCGGCCATGACCGCGGCCCGCTGCACGGCATCCCCTACGCCGCCAAGGACCTGCTCGCGGTCTCGGGCTATCCCACAACCTGGGGAGCGAAACCTTACGAGGCACAACACTTTGCTTTCGACGCCACCGTGATCGCGCGCCTGGATCGGGCCGGCGCGATCCTGATCGGCAAGGCGGCCATGATCGAGCTCGCCGGCGGCCTCGGCTACAGCGGCCCCTACGCTTCGCTCACCGGCCCCTGCCGCAACCCTTGGAACACCAAGTACTGGACTTGCGGCTCCTCCAGCGGCAGCGGCGCCATCGTCTCCGCCGGCTTGGCGGCCTTCGCCCTTGGCTCCGACACCCGCGGCTCGATCATTTGTCCTTCCACCCAGTGCGGTATCTCCGGCATGCGCCCCAGCTTCGGCCGCGTCAGCCGCCACGGCGTCATGACCATCGCCTGGACCATGGACAAGATCGGGCCCATGGCCCGGAGCGCCGATTGCCTTGCCCTGGTGCTCGCCGCCATCGCCGGTCACGATCCCCGGGACTGGGACTCGCTCCCCGAGGGCGATGCCGCCTTCCACCCCGCCTCTTCCGCGCCGCGCCCGTTGCGCGTCGGGCGCCTGACCAACGCTTTCCCCAACGCCCGCCCCGAGCTGCACGCCGCCGTGGATAAGGCGCTCACTGTGATGCAACAGAACGGCGCCTCGGTGGAAGATGCGGCCTTTCCGAAAGGTCCTTACGAAGAGGCCAGCGAGTTGGTGATCCTGATCGAAGCCGCCAGCTCCTACCGGGAATTGATTGACAGCGGCCGTTGTTCCCTTTTGCAGGACCCGCTCGGCCAGATCAACGGCTACGCCTGCAGCCAGTTCCTGGCCACCGACTACATTCAGCTGCAGCGCCTGCGCTTGGATCTCGCGCGCGCGATGGATGCCCTCTTCGACCGTTACGACGTGCTCGCCGCGCCCGGCCAGGGCTCCACCGCTTCCCTGATTGACCGCCCCGCCGCGCCCGCGCGCAGCGGACGCGCGCCCGGAGCCCCCCCGGCCCAGCGGCGCAATGTCCAGCGTGATAGCCTCCAGCCCGACGGCATCTCCAGCCTGTGCGGCCTCCCCGCAGTCACCGTGCCCGCCGGCCTGGCCGCGAATCAGCTCCCCATCGGCGTCCAGTTTATGGCCCGCGCCCTGCGCGATGATCAAGCGCTGGCCGCGGCACGCCTGCTCCAAGCGCACACCGGCTGGCACCGGCAGTCCCCGCCCACCCCCTACGGCGCGAGCTAATCACGCCCCAACTCGGCTGCTATACTGAGCCCTGTGGCGGCAGATCAAGGGAAAACTTTCTTCCTGGAAACCTTCGGTTGCCAGATGAACGTGCACGACTCCGAGCGGGTCGCCGGCACCTTGGTGGCGCACGGCTATCGCCCGGTCGAGACCATGCAGGAGGCCGGCCTCATCCTGTTCAACACCTGCAGCATCCGCGACAAGGCCGCCCAGAAAGTTTTCGACCGTCTCGCCAACTTTAAGGCGCTCCAGAAGCAAGGCAAAAAGTTTGGCGTCCTCGGCTGCGTGGCCCAGCAGGAGGGCGAAGCCATCTTTCAGCGCGCCCCCCACGTCAGCCTGGTGGTGGGCTCGGCCAGCTACTCCCGCCTGCCCGAGCTCATCGAGCAGTGGGAAGCGGGCGAGCGCGTCACCGGTCTGGGCGAAGCCCCCGACGCCGCCTTCGAAACCGACCTCACCCGCCGCGACCATCCCTTCCGCGCCTACATCACCATCATCGAGGGATGCGACAAGCACTGCGCCTACTGCGTCGTGCCCTACACCCGCGGCAAGGAGCGCAGCCGCGCCAGCGCCTCCATCCTGAGCGAGGCCGCCACTCTCGTAAGCTTGGGATACACCGAAGTGCAGTTGCTCGGCCAGAACGTCAACTCCTACCGTGATCCCTCGCCCGCCGGTCTCAACTTCGCCGAGCTGTTGGCCGCGGTGGGCGAGGTCAAGGGCTTGCGCCGGGTACGCTACACCACCTCGCATCCCCGCGACTTCACTCCCGAGATCGTCACCGCGATGGGAAGCAACCCCGTTCTGTGCGACCACGTCCACTTGCCGGTGCAGTCGGGCTCGAACCGCGTGCTCGATGCCATGCGCCGCGGCTACACGCGCGAGCACTACCTCGACTTGGTGGCGATGATGCGGGAGTGCCCCCGTCCCCTTGCCCTGACCACCGACATCATCGTGGGGTTCCCCGGCGAGACCGACACCGACTTCGAACAGACCGCCGGGCTGATGCACCAGGTGCGCTACTCCGGCGCCTTCATCTTTAAGTACTCGCCGCGCCCCCGCACCGAGTCGGGCGAATGGCCCGACAGCATCCCGGACGCGGTCAAGACCGAGCGGCTCATGATTCTCCAGCGCCGCCAGCAACAGATGCAGCTCGAAGACAACCAAGCCCAGGTCGGCGCCACGCTCGAGGTCATGGTGGAGGCCTTCCACCCCAAGCTGGCGCAGTGGGCCGGGCGCACCACTTCCAACCGCGTGGTCAACTTTGCCGCCCTGCCGGAGGCCGGCGCCGCTCCGGCCCCTGGCTCCAAGCTTCCCGGCATTCTCGGGCAACAGGCCCCGCCCCCCGCCCGGCCGCAGCGCGGCTTGGCGCCCGGCATCTATACGAACGTCTTGATCGAGAAAGCCGGCCCCAACAGTTTTGTGGGACGGCAGGTCAACTAGGGAGGCGTATGGAAGTCGAGATGAAAATCCGCGGGCTCATGATGGACGCCTCCACCAATACCCCCATCGTCATCCTGAAGGACATGGACGGCACCACGGTACTGCCCATCTGGGTCGGCATCTACGAGGCCAATGCCATCGCGCTGGAGATCGAAAAGGTCGCCACCCCGCGGCCCATGACTCACGATCTGATTAAAGAAGTTCTCATCGGCTTCCACGCCCATCTCCAAAAGGTCGTGGTCAGCGAGCTGCGCGACGATACCTTCTACGCGGTGCTCTGGCTCGACCGCCAAGGCGAAACCATCACCCTCGACGCCCGCCCCAGCGACGCGCTCGCGCTCGCGCTCCGGCTCGACTGCCCCATCTACGTGGACGACGAGGTCCTCAAGACTTCGCGCGTGGCCGCCGCCGCCTCCGACCCCGCTTCCAGCGAGGAGCTCCGCCGCTGGCTGGAGAATTTGGGCGAGGAAGACACCGGCCACTACAAGATGTGAGAGATTAGCTCTTGGGCCGCGGCCACTTCGCCGTGATCGTGCTCGAGATCCCGCCCCGCGGCGTAAATTGCCCGGTGACCTCGGCCCACGCCGGCTTGGTCGCGGCCACAATGTCGTCCAGGATGCGGTTCATCGCGTTCTCGTAAAATATCCCCAGGTTGCGGTACGCCAGCAGGTACTCCTTCAGCGACTTCAACTCCACGCAACTCTTCTTGGGCATGTACCGGATCGTCACCGTCGCGAAATCGGGCAAACCGGTCTTCGGACACACCGACGTGTACTCCGGAATCGAGATGGCGATCTCATAGCCCGGATACTGGTTGGGCCACGTCTCGAGTTCCGGCAGCGGCGCTTGAATCCCCGCCCGGGCCTGCTCGTCGCTGTAGCGTCGCGGCATCTTCGGCATGGTTCAGCATAGCAGTTCATGCCGCTTTCCCCGGCGGCGCGGTGGATGCCGGTTTCGGCCGCACCGGCGTCGCCAGTCTTATGCCGCGCGCCTTCAGCCACTCGTTGTGAAGTTCCGCCCCCAGCAGGATCGACAGCGAAAAAATGTAGAACCAGAGCATCAGCGCGATCACCGCGCTCAGCGAGCCGTAAATCGCCGAGTACTGGGAGAAGTGGTTGATGTAGTAGGCGAGAATCGCCGAGCCCGCCAGCCAGATCACCATCGCGCAGGCCACCGCTGCATTGATCCCGTGTGTCTCGCGCCGCACGTTGGGGGCGTACCGGTAGAGCAGCCGCACCGCCAGCATCATGAAACCGATCGTCACCGCCCACCGGATCGCCGGCCAGACGTAGGTCAGCACCACCCCCAGGTGTACCGGCCCGGCCAGCACCGTAAGCATGCGTTGCCCCAGCAACAGCATGGTCAGCGCCAGGGCGATGAAGATGCCGGCGCTGAAGGTGAGTCCGTAAGCCACCGCGATCCGCCGCCAAAACGAGCGCGTCTCCGGCACCTCATAGGCCGCGTTCAGCGCCGCCATCAGCCCCGAGAACCCTTGCGACGCCGAGTACAACAAGAGAATGACACCCAGACTGGCCAGGCCCGGAACGTTGTTCAGCAGCAGTTCATGCAACTCGCGCGATACCAGGGCCGCCGATTCCAGGGGCAAGTGCCGGGTGAGTGCCACCACAAGGTGCTGCACCAGCCCTTCCAGGTGCAGCGTACCCAAAAGCGACGCCACGATCAGCACCGTCGGAAACAACGCGAACAGAAAATAAAACGACAGCGCCGCCGACCAGTCCAGCAGGTCGTCCGCACCCGCCGCCAGCAACGTGCTCCGCAACAATCGCGCCCATCTCACCCTGTCTTTGGATGCCAAAGGCGCCAGTTGACGCCCGCGCTCCTTGGTGGCATAGTCTGTCTATGTCACGCCTGGAACTCGGAAGCGAATGGCGGCGGCTCGGCCGGTTGATCCGGCGCGGGCGCTACCGGCGCGAGCTGCGCGAGGAAATGGAATTGCACCGCGACCTGCTGGGCGACCCGCGCCGCTTCGGCAACGATCTGCGGCTGCGGGAGCGGAGCCAGGAGGCCTGGGGTTGGCGCTGGCTTGAGGAGTTGGGCCAGGACTGCCGCCTCGGCTTGCGCCTGCTCCGCCGCACACCCGGGCTGACGGCCGTGGCGCTGCTCTCGTTGGCCCTCGGGATCGGCGCCAATACCGCCCTGTTCTCGCTGACAGACGCCATGCTGCTCCGCCCCCTGCCGGTGCAACACCCCGAACAGTTGGCGCAAATCTACCTGCGGGCCCCCAATTCGCCCCGTACATCGCCCACGTTCAGCAATCCCCTGTGGGAACAGTTCCGCGGCCGTCAGGACATTTTTCAGAGCGCTTTTGCCTGGTCCTCGACACAGTTCAACTTGCAACAGGGCGGCGAAGAAAACCTGGCGCAGGCGGTGCAGGCCAGCGGCAACTACTTCTCGACATTGGGGATCGCCCCGGTGGCGGGACGCCTCTTCGGCCCCGGCGACGATACCCCCGGCTGCGCGGCGGTGGCCGACATCAGCGAGAGCTTCTGGCAATCCCGCTTCGGCGGGGCGTCCTCGGCCATTGGTTCCACGCTTACCCTCTCCGGCCATCCCTTCCAAATCATTGGCGTTACCCCGGCCAGCTTCTTCGGGGTCGAAGTGGGGCAGCGCTTCGACGTCGCCGTACCGCTCTGCACCGAGGCCATCACCGCGGCGCGCTCGCTGCTGCATGAGCCCCAGGGTTGGTGGCTTAGCATCATGGGACGTCTTCGCCAGGAAGTTACGCCCCAGGCCGCGGCGGTACGCCTCGCCGTGCTGGGACCGCGGGTTATGGCGGTAGCGATGCCGGCGACCATGGCGCCGGCGACGCGTGCGCGCTACCAGAGCGAGCGCTGGGAAGCGCAGCCGGCGGCGCTGGGCATGTCGCGCCAGCGGCGGCAATATGGCCGCGCGCTCTGGGTGCTGCTCGCCATCGCCGGCGTGGTCCTGCTCGTCGCCTGCGCCAACCTCGCCGGCCTGCTGCTGGCTCGCGCCAACGCCCGCCGCGCCGAGATCGGGGTGCGGCTGTCGCTCGGTGCTTCCCGCGGCCGTCTCATCCGGCAACTGTTAACCGAGAGCGTCATTCTCTCGGTGGGTGGCGCCGCGCTGGGTGTGGGCTTGGCGGCTTGGGCCTGCGCCGCCGTCCAGCGGTTGTTGCACCTGGATCTGCGCCTCACCCCCGACGCGCGCGTACTCGCCTACACCGCGGCCCTCGCGATTGGCACCGGCTTGCTGGCCGGGATTCTGCCGGCGTTGCGCGCTACCGACGTCGGCCTCGCCGGTGCCGCCCGCACTGGGGCGCCGCGCCCGCGCCGCCACGCCGGCGGCTCGCGCGGGATCGTCGCCGCCCAGATCGCGCTCTCGCTCTGGCTCCTCGCGGGCGCCGGGCTGTTTCTCCGCACCTTCTCCAACTTGATGGCGGTAAATACCGGCTTCGACCCGAACCGCGTGCTGCTGGTCAAGATGATGCCGGATGCCGCGCGTCCACCCGACGAGGTTCTGCGCCGGGAGCAAACGGCGGGGTTGGATCTCGTGCGGCGCCTGCCTGGCGTGGAGCTGGCGGCACAGTCGTTTATCGTCCCCACCAGCGGCCTGCAGTGGGACAACAGCCTCGCCGTCGTGCGCGGCGGCGCCAACTCCGCCAGCGTTCCCGACGCTTACTTCAATGTCATCTCGCCCGGGTACTTCGCCACCCTCCGCACCCCGCTGCTCGCCGGCCGGGACTTCTCCGCCGCCGACCGCCCGGGTGCGCCGGTCACGGTAATCGTCAATCAAACCCTGGCCCGCGCCCTCTTCCCGCATGGCGGCGCGCTGGGACAGTGGCTCCAACAGGGCAGCGGACCCGACCAGGACGGCCCGCCCACCCAGATTATCGGCGTCGTCGCCGACGCCAAGTACGACTCCTTGCGCGAGGCGGCCCCGCCCACCGCCTACTACGCCGCCGCCCAGTCCTGGCACGTCTTCGCCACCACGTCCTATGAATTGCGCTCGCCGCTGCCCGAACCGGAGCTTGAGCGCGAGGTCCGCGCCGCCTTTGCCGCCAGCGCGCCCCGCGCCTCGTTCCAGTTGCAAACCATGGACGCGCAGATCGCCGGCACCCTGCGCCCGGAACGGCTGCTCGCCTGGATCTCGGGCCTGTTCGGCGGCCTCGCGCTCCTGCTCACCGCCATCGGACTGTATGGCATCTCCAGCTACCGCGCCGAACGCCGCCGCCAGGAGTTCGGGGTGCGCCTGGCGCTGGGCGCCACCTCGGGCTCGATTCTGCAACTGATGCTGCGCGAAGCCGGGTGGCTGCTGGCCTGGGGCGCCGGCGCCGGGCTGCTGGGTATCTGGCTGGGCACCCATTGGCTGCAAAGCCAGATCGGCACGCTGCTGTTTGGCCTCTCCGCCGGGGACACGGTCACCATCCTGGCCGCGGTCGCGGCGCTCGCGGCGGTAACCCTGCTCGCGGCCGCCCGCCCCGCCGGCCGCGCCGCCCACGCCAACCCTATGGACTCTTTACGCCAGGAGTAATCCCCAGTCAGTGGGACGGCGCGGACGCGGGCGTACTCGGCAGAAATCGCGCCCAATCCGCCGGGGCGTTCCCCAGCGCCCGCGCCAGCGTCAGCTTGGCGACGTTGTGCGCGTAAACGCTGTTGATGTAGTCCTGTTCCGCCGTCGCCACCTGCTGCTGCGCCTGGATCAGCTCAACCGTGTTGGTCACCCCGGCGTCGAAGCGGTCGCGCGTCATCTGCAAGGCCTCGTGCGCCACTTGCAGGTTGTTGCGCGCCACCGTGACTTGGCTGGCGGCGGCATCCAGGTCAAGATACGCTTCCCGGATCTGCGCCTCGATCTGGCTGCGCGTATCCGCCTGTTCGGCCTGGCGCTGCGCCAGCGCGGCGTCGGCCTGTTCCAGGTCGCCGGCGGCGCGCCCGCCCTGCCACAACGGAATGTTGAGCGTCCCCACCACCGTGTACACCCCGTGGGACTGGTTCCACACCGTGGATCCGATCACGCCGTAGTTGGCGTTCACGCCGGCCGAAGGCAGCTTCTCGTCCTTGGCGGCGGTGACCACCGCGTGCGCCGCTTCCGCTTGTGCGTCGGCGGCCTTCAAATCGGCGCGCTGCTCCAGCGCCTCGCGCAGCGCGTCCTGCTCGCTCAGCGCGGGCGGCGCGGCGAAGGGCACGTCGTCGCTGATGCTGTACTGGTCGGTCGGCGGCAGGCCGATCATGCGCGCCAGGTTGATCTTCTGCTTGGCCACATCGTTGGTGAGCGAGGTCAGCTGCAGCTGTTGGATCGAGGCCTGCACCTGGTTCTGATCCACCGTCAGGCGCGCCACCGAACCCACGCTCTGCTTCTGCTGTGACTGATCGAGGATCGCATTGGCGGTATCGAGCTGGGCCCGCGCCGACGCCAGCCGCGCCTGCGCCGCGATCACCCCCAGGTACGCCCCGCCCACCGCCAGCACGACTTGGTCGCGCGCGTCGCGCAGCAGCATCTGGTTGGCCTTCACTGTCGCCTGCGTGGAGCGGTAGTTGTTGAGCGTGGTCAGGTTGAACAGCGTCTGCGATAAAGTCGCCTGCAGCTGCATAAAGCTGAAGGGACCCACCACGGTGGGGAAGCTGAAGCCGGCCAGCAGCCCGGTTTGCGGAAACGAAACGCGGATGCCGCTTGCCTTGAGGTCGAGCTGCTCGGAGGTCTCCGACGCCGAGCCGTTGAGGTTCGGCAGCAGGGCCGCGCGCGCGCTCCGGCTCTCGCCCTCGGACTGCCGCACGGTATTGTTCCACTGCGCCGATCCCAGGTTATAGCCCAGCCCGCGCGCAATCGCGTCCGCCAGCGACAGGCGCCCGTTGAACGGCGCCGCCGCGGCCGGCAGACCGCCGGAAAAGGCCCCGCTCGCCTGCACCACCGGGCTCAGCGTGTTGACTCCGGCGCCCGGCTGCGAGTTCTGGGTGGCGGTGACCGAGCCGGCTTGCGGCGCGCGCCCGGAGAGCGGCAGCGTTGCCGCTTGTGGCGTGGCTTGGGCCGGCGCGGTCTGCTGCGCCGCAAGCGCAACCGGTGCGGCGAGCAGCAGGGCCAGCCCCGCCGCCGCTCCCCCGCCCGTCCGCCATTGCCACGGCTTCGCCACGGTCGCGCTCCTTACAGCAAATCGGACTGGGCGAAGAAGAAGCCCAACTCCTGGCGCGCCGTCTCGGGCGCGTCGGAGCCGTGGATCACGTTGCGCTCGATCGAGGTGGCGTAGAGCTTGCGCACCGTGCCCGGATCGGCCTTCTCCGGGTTGGTGGCGCCCATCGCCTGGCGCAGTTCGGTGACGGCGTTCTCCCTCTCCAACGCGGCCACGACCACCGGCCCCTCGGTCATGAACTTCACCAGGTCCTGGTAAAATCCGCGCTCGCGGTGCACCGCGTAAAACGCTTCCGCCTGGGCGCGCGAGAGGTGCAGCCGGCGCAGGCCGATGATACGGAACCCCGCCTTCTCCAAATGCGCCAGGATGGCGCCGGTCAGGTTGGCGGCAACGCCGTCGGGCTTGATGATGGTGAGCGTACGTTCAGTTGACATATTTCTTCAGGGTCTCGCCCATGGCGGCGGGGCTCTCGCACACGTGAATGCCGGCGGCGCGCATCGCCGCCATCTTTTCGGCCGCCGTGCCCTTGCCGCCCGAGATGATGGCGCCGGCGTGGCCCATGCGGCGGCCCGGAGGCGCGGTCTGGCCGGCGATGAAGCCGACCACCGGCTTGCGCACGTGGTCCTTGATGTAGGCGGCGGCTTCTTCCTCGCCGGTGCCGCCAATCTCGCCGATCATCACGATGGCGTCGGTTTCCGGGTCTTTGTTGAAGAGCTCGACCGCGTCGCGGTGGTTGGTGCCGATAATGGGATCGCCGCCGATGCCGATCGCGGTGGACTGCCCGATGCCCAACTGCGTGAGCTGGTGCACCGCCTCGTAGGTCAGCGTGCCGCTGCGGCTGACGATGCCCACTCGGCCGGCCAAATGAATGTGGCCCGGCATGATCCCGATCTTGCACTGCCCCGGGGTGATGATGCCCGGGCAGTTGGGGCCGATCAGGCGCGAGGCCGAGTTCCGCACCACCGCCCAGGCGCGCGCCATATCGAGCGTCGGAATGCCCTCGGTGATGCAGACGATCAGCGGCAGCCCCGCGTCGCACGCCTCGAGAATGGCGTCGGCGGCGAACGGCGGCGGCACGAAAATCACCGACACATTGGCGCCGGTCGCCCCCACCGCCTGGCGCACGGTGTCGTACACCGGCGTGCCCTCGTGCGTGGTTCCGCCCTTGCCGGGCGTCACCCCCGCCACCACCTGGGTGCCGTACTCCCGGCACATGCGCGCGTGAAAACTGCCTTCGCGGCCGGTAATGCCCTGCACCAGCAGCCGTGTATTGCGATCTACCAGAATGCTCATAGGAAAGTCTTAGTGGGCCACGGTGCTGGCCTGGGTGGCGGCGGCAACGACTTTTTCGGCGGCGTCCTTCATGCCCTGGGCCACGATGATGGGAAGGCCCGAGGCGGCCAGAATCTCCCGCCCCTTCTCCACGTTGGTGCCCTCCATGCGGATGACCAGCGGCAGTCGCAGCTTGACCGCGCGCGCCGCCTCGACCACCCCTGTGGCCAGGGTGTCGCAGCGCAGGATGCCGCCGAAAATGTTGATCAGCACCGCTTTCACCGCCGGATCCTTGAGCAGGATCTCGAAAGCGTGCCGCACCTGCTCGCTGCTCGCCCCCCCGCCCACGTCCAGGAAGTTGGCGGGCGAGCCGCCGGCGTACTGGATAATGTCCATCGTCGCCATGGCCAGGCCCGCGCCGTTGACCATGCAGGCCACGTTGCCGTCCAGCTTGATGTAGTTCAGCCCGTACTGGCTGGCCTCCACCTCCAGCGCCGCCTCCTCGTGCAGGTCGCGCAGCTCCTTGAGCTGGGGATGGCGGTAGAGGGCGTTGTCGTCGAGGTTGATCTTGGCGTCCAGCGCCACCACTTGGTTGTCCTGGGTCAGGATCAACGGGTTAATCTCGGCCAGGGTGCAGTCCAGCGCGACAAAGGCCCGCGCCAGGTTGGTCATGATCTTGACCGCGGCGTTGATCGCCGGCGCCGGCAGCCCCAGTCCGAAGGCCAGCTCGCGGGCCTGGTACGCCTGCAACCCAGCGTCGGTGTCGAAGGCGGCCTTGAGGATCGCCTTGGGATCCTTGGCCGCGACCTCCTCGATCTCCATGCCGCCGCTGGCCGAGGCCATGAATACCGGCTTGCCCGCGCCGCGGTCGAGCACGATGCCGAGGTAGAGCTCGCGCGCGATGGCGGCGGTCTCTTCCACCAGTACCTTGCGCACCAGCCGCCCCTCGGGCCCGGTCTGGTGGGTCACCAACTGCATGCCCAGAATTTGGCCGGCCAACTGCGCCGCCGCCTCCGGGTCGGCCGCCAGCTTGACGCCGCCGCCCTGGCCGCGCCCGCCGGCGTGGATCTGGGCCTTGATGACCGCCCGCCCGCCGAACTCGCGGGCCACTTCCGCCGCTTCGGCGGCCTGCGTGATCACCCGTCCCCGGGGGACGGCGACGCCGAAGCCGCGCAGCAATTCCTTAGCCTGGTACTCGTGAATTTTCATGGGAAAACGCCGAAACGGCCGACAGCAGCAAGGAAATAGGATACCAAACTCGCGCCGGTTGTTGCGCCGAATCAAGTCTTATATCCTGAGTCCACATGCCCGGGAACGATCTGGTGGAGACCGTAGCGCGGCTGTTGCCGCGGGTGGCGCGCACGGCCGCCGTCAACGACGTGCACAAACTCCGCACCTCGATCCGGCGTCTCGAAGCCCGCCAGACACTGGGCCGGCGCTGGAAGCGCCTGCGCCAGCGCGCCGGCCGGGTGCGCGACCTCGATGTCCAGATGGACCTGTTGCGCCAGTTGCCGCTCGGCCGCGAGAGCGGGCGGCGCGGGCTGATCGAGTCCATGCGTGCCGAGCGCGAGCGTCTGGCGGAGAAACTGCGCCGCGGGCTGGGCGCCGGTCAGCGCCGCAAACTGCGCGCCCGGCTGCGCGCCTGGGCGCCCGATCCGCCCCCCACCCACTCCGGCTTGCTCCAGGACTTCGCCGCCGTGGACCGTGGTTATCCCCGTCTCGGCGCCGGCAGTACCGAGACCGAGCTGCACAGCTTCCGCAAAGACTGCAAGCGGCTGCGCTACCGGGCCGAGGCCGCGGGCGAAACCGGGCTGGCGGCCGAGTTCGAGCGCGTGCAGGACGCCCTGGGCTCCTGGCACGACTGGGGCGTTCTCGCCAACCGGGCCCGCGCCCACGCTGAACCGCGGGAAGGCAATCCGGGTCACCACGCCATCGGGCCCGCCCTGCTCGCCGCCCTGCAAAACGCGGTGGCCGCGCACCTGGAGACCGCGCTCGGGGCGGTCGCCGCGCTGCGCGCCGAGTTGCATGGCGGAGCCCAGCGCCGCCCGCCCGGATGGGCCGCGCCCGCGAGCGCCAAATCCGGCTCCCGCCGCGCCTCGGCCTGATCATATGCCGGTATTGGCCGCCATCGACCTCGGCGCCAACTCGGTGCGGCTCAGCATCGCCCGCTTCGTCGGCAAGCGCCGCCGGGTGATCCACCAGGACCGCGAGGTCGTCCGTCTGGGCGCGGCCGTGTTCCGCCATGGCCAGCTTGATCCCGAAGCCATGGCGCAGACGGTGAAGGTGCTGCGCCGCTTCCGCCGCGCCTGCGTCCGGCTCGGCGCCCGGCAAGTGCGCGTGGTCGCCACCAGCG
The DNA here is from genome assembly GCA_035573035.1 of Terriglobales bacterium. Classification (GTDB taxonomy): domain Bacteria; phylum Acidobacteriota; class Terriglobia; order Terriglobales; family SCQP01; genus SCQP01. Next base: position 3,083 of record DATNAC010000078.1, on the reverse strand, counting down.
CCCTGCGCGACGCCGCCAACGCCCGCATCTTCCAGGACTGGGTCCGCACCGCCACCGGCTGGAATGTCGAGATCATCAGCGGCCTGGAGGAAGGCCGCCTCATCCACCTCGGCATCAGCACCTACGCCCGGCTGCGCAGCGCCCGCGTGCTGCTGGTGGACCTCGGCGGCGGCAGCTGCGAGTTCACCGTCTCGGTGGACGGCCACATCCGCGCCATGCACAGCCTCTCGCTCGGCGCGGTGCGCCTCACCCAGGAGTTCCTGCCGCGCGACCCTCCCCGGCGCAAGGATCTGGCGCGGCTGCGCGCCTACATTGCCGAACAACTGGAGCGCATTGCGCCCGAGGTTCGCAAGGCTAAAATCCAGTTGACCCTCGCCACCTCGGGCACCGCGGCCGCCCTGGCGGTGCTGAGCGGCGGCGGCAGTATCACCCGCGCCGCCCTGGCGGCCCATATGCGCCGCTTGGCGAAGTCCGACGCCGCCGCCCGCTCCAAAATGCGCGGCGTGGGACCCCGCCGCGCCGAGATTATTGTCGCCGGGGCGGCGCTCTTCAGCGAAATGCTGCCCTGCTTCGGCCTGAACGGCTTCCGCTACTCTCCTTTGGGGCTGCGCGACGGCTTGCTGGCGCAAATGGCGGCCGAAATGGGCGGTGGCGAAACCCGCCAGATTGCCGCCGAACGCTGGGATGCGCTCCAAGCCATGGGCCGCCATTACGGCGTCGATCCGGCTCACGCCGAGCGCGTGCGCGCCCACGTGCTCTGGCTCTTCCGCCGCCTCCGCCGCCTGCACCAGTTGCCGCTCGAGTACGCCGAGTGGCTGGGAGCGGCGGCCATGCTCTACGAGGTCGGCAACTACGTCAACCGCACCGGAGCGCGGCGCCACGCCTACTACCTCATCGCCCACTCGGAGATCTTCGGCTACACCGCCGCCCAGCGCCACCTGATCGCCGCCCTGGCGCGCTACCAGGGCCGCTCCCGCCCCCCCGCCGACGATATCGGCCTCATCCGCGGCGCGGCGCTGCTGCGCCTGGCCCGCGCCCTCGACCAGAGCCGCAAACCGCTCGCCGCTCCCCGCCTGGTGGTCGGCGCGCAGGCCGTGCGCCTGACCGTGGCCGGCGAGCTGGAGCTCTGGGCGCTCGAAAAGGAGCGCCCCTACTTCCGCGCCCTCTTCGCCCGCGACCTCGACCTGCGCGCCCGCGGCGACTGATGAGTTCGGCGTCGGCATCTCGACGTGGTCAATCACCAGAAACGGCATCGGCTTCTTCTTGAGCTTGGTTTCGTTATCAATCAACCCAACCCCCTTTTCCAGCCCCTGGTCGAATTTGTAGGACTGGTCAATCGGGTGCCCCGCATCAACCTTCGCGTTCCAGTCGCGGGGGTCGCGCCGTTTGCACCGTGGGCAAAGTCGGCGCGAAGGGCCGCGGAATCCCGCAGGGCGGCCCGCCCCCGGCAAGCAATGCAGGCGCGGTCCCCGCGAGCGCAGCACCGGCATGGGGCTCCGGGGTCCCCATGCCGGTGCGAGCACAAGCCGAAGGCGCCCGGAAACGCCGGGCGCGTGGCCTTCCGCGCTGGGGCCCGCGCCCATCAAAGAAGGGCGGTTGTTAGTTGACGCCGCTCTCTCCCGCGGCCACGCGCGTGGCGCGCGGCTCGGGAGCGATCGGCTTCAGGTTGTTCTGCTGCAGCAGGCTGTTGAAGGCCACCACGTCCTTCGACTGCACCTCCTGCCACGCCGCCAGTTGGGCGTTGAGCTGGGCGGTAAGGTCGTTGTAGACGTCCATTACCCCCGAGGTGGGGGCGCAGGTGCACTGCTCCACCCGCCCCGCCAGCGCCGCCAGCTTGTTATCAATCATGATCGGGAAGTTGAGCGGGTCCTCCCCGGCCTTGTTGTTGAGGTTGGCGATTTTGTACTCCACCGCGGTGATTCTCTGGTCGAGCGCGCTGCCGGCGCTGGTCACCGCGCCCGGAGCCGAGGCCCCCAGCGCCTTGATCTGCTTCTGCAGCGACTCCATGTCGTAGACCGTGTTCCAGGCCTTGGCGACCTCGTCGTTGATTTTCAGCGCCAGGTCGTACTGGGCCTGCAGATCGGCGTCGGTGGCGTGCATCCGCGGGTCGAGCTTGACCTGCAGCGGCTGGCTGTAGGTCTGCCCGTCCACCGTCAGCTTGACGGTGTACATGCCGGTCGGCACGACCGGCACCACCCCGCCGCGCGCGCCCCACAACACTTCGGGAGCGGGAGGCAGCGGCGTCACCTTGGCTTGCAGGTTCCAGACAAAGCGGTTGAAGCCGGCCTTGTTGGGCACATTGACCGCCGGAACGGCAGCTCCGCCGCGTCCGCCGCCGCCCCCGCGCCCGCCGCGTCCGGCGCCCGCCGCGCGCGGGGCGCGGTTGTTGGCGCTGGAGAACTCCGCCACCGTCGCCCCCTTGGCGTCGGTGATCGCAATCTGCACCGGGCCTTGCGGAGCCTGGGCGAGCTGATAGTCGATCACCGCCGGGCCGGGCGGGTTCTGCGCGGTCGGCGCCGCGCCGCCGCGGCCGCCGAAGCCGCCGCGTCCGCCGCCGCCGTTGCTGCGCATCGCCACTTCGGGCTTGAACAGCGTGGCTGCCGCCGTGGCCACCGCCGGGCTCCACTGCCGCAGCGGGGTGATGTCGTCCAGGCTCCAGAAGGCCCGTCCGTGGGTGGCCAGCACCAGGTCGTCTCCATGGACTTCAAGGTCGCGCACGGAAACGTGCGGCAGGTTGAGCTGCAGCGGCTCCCACTCGGCGCCATCGTTGAAGGAGACGAACACGCCGCGCTCGGTGCCGGCGAAAAGCAGGCCCTTGCGCACCGCATCCGGCGCCACCGACTGCACGTAGAAGCCCTCCGGGATGCCGTTCACGATCTTGGTCCAGGTTTTGCCGCAGTCGTAGGTGCGGTAGGCATAGGGCGCGAAGTCGTCGAGCTTGTTCCGCCGCGCCGCCACGTAGGCGGTGCAGGCGTCAAACGGCGAGGTGCGGATGTTGCCCACCTTGGCCCACTGCTTATCGGTCTTGAGCTCGGGCGGGGTCACGTCCGACCAGTGCGCCCCGTCGTCGCGGGTCACGTGTA